>NZ_JBHWYY010000025.1:14466-56417 GCF_042728595.1 Isoptericola sp. NPDC060185
CTTCGCCGCCCCCCCGGGCCGGGGTTGTGGGTGGGGGGCTTGTTTTCGGCCCCCCCCCCCCCCCCCCACCCCCCCCCCCCCCCCCCCCACAACGGAGAGGGGAGGGCCGATGGTGGTCTGCTGGTTCGTCGGGCTGACGACGCTCGACGTCGTGCACCGGGCGTCGTCGCGACCGGGACCGGACGAGAAGGTCACGGCCGTGCGGCAGGACGTCGCGGCCGGCGGTCCCGCGGCCAACGCGGCGGTCACGGCGGCGGCCCTCGAGGCGCACGCCGTCCTGGTGAGCGCGCTGGGCGCCGGGCCCGTCGCGCAGGCGGCGCGGGCCGACCTCGACGACTGCGAGGTGCAGGTGCACGACGTCGCCGGCCCGGACGAGGAGTTCCCGCTCGCCGTCTCGGCCGTCCTCGTCGACGACGTGACGGGCCAGCGGTCCGTGGTCTCGCCCGACGCCGCCCTCGTCGACGTGCCCGCCCCGCGCCCGGACGAGATCGCGGGGCTGCCGCGGCCCGACGTCGTGCTGCTCGACGGTCACCACCCGCAGATCGCGCGGGCCGTGCTGGCCCACGTCACCGAGCTGCGCCCCCGGCCGCTGGTCGTGCTCGACGGCGGCCGGTGGCGGCCCGTGTTCGCGGACCTGCTGCCCGCGGCGGACGTCGCGGCGCTCAGCGCCGCCTTCACCGTGCCGGCCGAGTTGACCCCCGGCACCGCCGACGCCGCGCACGGCGCACTGCTGCTGGGGGCGAAGGCGGTGGTCGTCACCCACGGGGGCGACGCCGTGACCTGGGCCCGGTCGCGGCGCGCCGACGACGGGGCCGTCGTGCCGGGCGAGCGCGGCACGGTGCCGGTCCCGGAGGTCGACGTGCAGGACACGCTCGGCGCGGGTGACGTGTTCCACGGCGCGCTGGCCGTGGCCCTCGCCCGCGGGGAGGACCTGCCCCACGCCTGCGCCACGGCGGTGCGCGTGGCGAGCACGCGGGTGCGGAAGGTCGGCCCGCGGTCCTGGCTCGCGCACCTGCCGGAGCTTTCCGGGCCACACGGGGGTACGGGCCGACCTGGGTCCGACGGCTCGCGGGGCGAGGGGTGACGGTCGCGGCGACGACGACGGACCTCGTCGCGCGCGCCCGACGGCTGGCGGTGCCGGGCGAGCGGCGAGTGCTGGGCGTCGTCGGCCCGCCGGGGGCGGGGAAGTCCACGCTCGCGCGCGCGGTCGTCGAGGCGCTCGGGCCGGGGCTCGCCGTCGAGGTCGGGATGGACGGCTACCACCTGTCGAACGCCGTCCTCGCGGACCTCGGCCGCGGCGACCGCAAGGGCGCCATCGACACGTTCGACGACGCCGGGTACGCGGCCCTGGTGGCGCGGCTCGCGGACGCCCGCCCCGGCGACCCGCCCGTGTACGCCCCCGTCTTCCGCCGCGAGATCGAGGAGCCCGTCGCGGCGGGCGTGGCCGTGGCGTCCGCCGTGCCGCTGGTCGTGACGGAGGGCAACTACCTGCTCGCGCCCACCGGCGCGTGGCCGCGGGCGCGGGCGCGGATGGCGGAGGTCTGGTACCTCGACGTCCCCGACGACGTGCGGCTCGCCCGCCTCGAGGAGCGGCACCACGCGTTCGGCAAGAGCCGCGACGACGCGCGCCGCTGGGCGCACGGCTCCGACCAGGTCAACGCGGAAGCGGTCGCCGCCACGCGCGCCGCGGCCGACGTCGTCGTCCGCTGGACGGCGTGACCGCCTGACCCTTCGGAGCGGAAGGTCAGGCCGTGCGGTCGAGGAGGGCGCGGTCGACGGGAGCGGCGAGCGGCTCGCCGGCCAGGAGCCGCAGCACCTCGTCGACGGCGAACGCTCCCATGCGGTGCAGCTCCAGCCCGATCGACCCCGCGACGTGCGGGGTGAGGAGCACGTTCGGGTGGTCGTACAGCGGGGAGTCGGCGGGGAGGGTCTCGGGCGTCGTCACGTCGAGGACGGCGTAGACCCGTCCCGCGACGACGGCCTCGGTGAGCGCGGCGGTGTCCACGAGGGCGCCGCGCGCGGTGTTCACGAGGGTCGCGCCGGGGCGCATCGTCGCGAGGCGCCGGGCGTCGACGAGGTGGTGGGTCTCGGGCAGGTCCGGGGCGTGCAGGGTCACGACGTCGCTGCCGGCCACCAGGGTGTCCAGGTCGACGAGCCGCGCGCCCAGCGCCGCGGCCGTGGCCTCGTCGGCGTACGGGTCGCTGAGCAGGAGGTCGAGGTCGAACGGCGCGAGCAGCTCCAGCACGCGTCGCCCGATCCGCGACGCCCCGACGACGCCGACGGTGCGGCGGTAGTTGCCGGCGTCGGGCACCTCGACGCTCCAGTCCTCCGCACGGCGGTCGGCGCGGTAGCGCGCCGCGATCGGCCAGATCCGCTTGTTGGCGAGCAGGATCGTCGCGACGGTGTACTCCGCGACGGGCTGCGCGTTGACGCCGGCCGCGGTGCTGACGGGCAGGCCCGCGTCCCAGAACTCGGGCGGCAGGTGGTGCCGCACGGAGCCGGCGGCGTGCACGACGCCGCGCAGCCCGGGCGAGAGGGACAGCGCCTCGCGCGTGATCGGCGGGCAGCCCCAGCCGGTGAGCAGCACGTCCGTGCGGGCGAGGACGTCGCGGGCGGCGTCGTCGGTCAGGTCGTGCAGCACGCCCGGCTCGAGGCGGGCGACGGCGCGCAGCCGGTCCAGGTCCTCGGTGGCGAACAGCCGGTCGGGCAGCCCCGGCTGCATGGCCAGGGTCACCGTGGGAACGCTCGGGGTGCTGCCGGGCTGCATGGTCTCTCCTCGTGGCGGGCCTCGTGGCGGGCCCCATCGCGGGCCCCGTCGCGGGCCGTCGTCCGCCATTCTCCGCAGGCCCGGCCGAGCGGGGTCAACCACATCCGTGCAGAACGAACAGAGTCGGTCACGCGGGCGTCGTCGGGGCGGACGTCGAGGCCCGCACGACGAGCCTTGGCAGCAGCGTGACCTGCTGCGTCGCGGGGGACGGCCCGCGCGACAGCCGTCGCACGGCGAGGTCGACGGCGGCGGCCCCGACGTCGTGCTTCGGCGGTGCGACCGCCGTCAGCGGCACGGGGGCCAGCGCAGACATCTCGTCGTCGTAGGCGACGATCGACAGGTCCTCGGGGACGCGCACGCCGAGGTCGGCCGCGGTGCCGAGCAGCGCGAGCGCGTCGTCGTCCGCGTGCACGAGGAGGCCGCGGGTACCGGTCTCGGCGCACCGGCGCAGCAGGTCGGCGAGCCGGCGGTCGCGCGCGGCGATGCCGTCGGCCTCCGTGGCGAGCCCGACCGGCGGGAACCCGGCGGTCGCGATCCCGCGGCGGTCCGTGGCGTCGTGGAAGCCGTCGGCCAGCCATGGCGCGGTGGCCGTCGACGTCCGCACGGCCAGGCCCACCGTCCGGTGCCCGAGGTCCGCCAGGTGCTCGACGGCGAGCCGGGCGCCCGCCGCGTGGTCGGTGCGCGCGTACTCGACGTCGGGCCCGTCCCACCACCGCTCGACGAGGACCACCGGGACGCGGGCGGAGGCGAGCCAGCGCGGCGGCTCGTCCTGCGGGGGCCGCGCGGTCGCGACCAGCAGCGCGTCGGCGCCCGCGCGCAGCATCCGCTCCACGAGGCGCGCCTCCTCGTCGACGTCGTACCGGGACACGGCGAGGACCAGGCGCATCCCCGCCCGCGCCGCGGCCACCTCCGCCCCGGCCACGACGCTGCGGTAGTAGTAGCGCGACGCGGGCAGGATCATCCCGAGCGTGGCGAGCGGCCGCCGCGACCCGGCGCCCCCCGCGGGCAGGGTGGCGCCGCCGTGCACCCGCTCCAGCTCGCCCGCGTCGACGAGCGTCGTGATGTCGCGGCGGACGGTCACCTCGGAGACGCCGAGGCGCCGCGCGAGCTCCGCCACCTTCACGAAGCCGCGCAGGCGGGCCTCGTTGCGGATCAGGTCGTGCCGGTGCGCCGCCAGGCCCGGGCCGCGTGGGTCGTTCATGGCGGCGAGCCTACGAGCGATGTTCGGGTCTGCACGACCTCCTTGCCCGCCGTGGACACGGACCGGTTGACTCGACGCGAGCGCCCGAGGTGGGCGTCCGCGACGAGGGGGACACGGTGGGCGAGACGGGCCGGGCGGCAGGGACGACGATCGAGGGCGCGGGGCACGACCTCGCCCCGATCACCGGGTGGACGCGGGAGCGGTGGGCGGACCTCGCGGACCGAATGCTGCTGGCGGTGCGGCCGTACGCCTCGGAGGGTCACGCGCGCGTCGTGCTCCCGGGCGCGCCCGGCGGGCTCGGTACGGACGTGGACGGGCTCGAGGGGTTCGCGCGGACGTTCCTCGCGGCGGGCTTCCGGCTGGCCGGCGAGCGCGGCGCCGACCCGCTCGGGCTCGCCGACTGGTACGCCCAGGGGCTGGCCGCGGGGACGGACCCGGCGTCCCCCGAGCGCTGGCTGCGCCCGGACGAGCACGGCCAGGCGAAGGTGGAGGCGGCGTCGATCGCCCTCGTCCTCGACCTCACGCGCCCCTGGTTGTGGGACCGCCTGGACGCCGGCGTGCAGGAGCGGGTGGTCGACTACCTCGGCACGGTCGTCGGCGACGACGGGTACGCGGACAACAACTGGGTCTGGTTCCGGATCGTCACCGAGCAGTTCCTCCGGTCGGTCGGCGGCCCGTGGTCGGCCGAGGACATGGAGCGCGACCTCGCCCGGCACGAGGACTTCTGGCGCACCGACGGCTGGTACTCCGACGGGCCGCAGCGCAACTACGACCACTACGTCGGCTGGGCGATGCACCTGTACCCCGTGCTGTGGTCGCGCATGGCGGGCGCGCAGGACCTCGCCGCGCCGCGCACGGGCGCGTACCTGGAGCGCCTCGACCGGTTCGTGGCCGACGCCGTGCACCTCGTCGGGGCGGACGGCTCGCCGCTGGTCCAGGGCCGCAGCCTGGTCTACCGCTTCGCGGCCGCGGCGCCGTTCTGGGTGGGCGCGCTCGCCGAGGTGCCGAGCACGTCGCCGGGCCTGCTGCGCCGGGCGGCGTCGGGCGTCGTGGGCCACTTCGTCGACCGCGGCGCCCCCGACGAGCGCGGCCTGCTCACCCTCGGCTGGCACCACGAGTGGCGCGCGATGGCGCAGGCGTACTCCGGCACCGGCTCGCCGTACTGGGCGAGCAAGGGCCTGCTGGGGCTCGCGCTGCCCGCCGACCACCCGGCGTGGATCGCGCCGGAGGAGCCGCTGCCGGTCGAGACCGGCGACACGCTGCTGGTGGCCCGCGCCCCGGGCTGGGCCGTCGCGGGGACGCGCGACGACGGCGTCGTGCGCGTCTACAACCACGGCACGGACCACGCGTCCGAGGGCGACGAGACCGGCGACTCGCCGCTGTACGCGCGGCTCGGGTACTCCACGGCGACGGCTCCCCTGCTGGACGCCGAGGGGTGGACGGACCCGCTCGACCAGTCCGTCGTGCTGCTCGACGCCGAGGGTCGCGCCACGCACCGCACGGGATTCCGGACGCTGGAGGTCCGCACGACGTCCGCGGTCGACGGCGACGGCGGTGCCGCCGTGCTGGCGTCCCGGGCGCACGCCGACTGGCTGGACGCGGAGCCTGCCGCGTTCGACGCCGGCTCCGGGCGCGGCGGCGCCGTGCGCGCCGCGGGCACGATCACGACGGTGAGCGTGGTGCGCGGCGCATGGGAGGTGCGGCTGGTCCGCGTCGAGGACGCGGTGCCGGAGGCCGTCGCGCTGCGCGTCGGCGGGTGGCCGGTCAGCGGGGACGACGCCCGGCCGGACGGACCGCGCGCAGCCCGCGCGGGCAGGCTGGTGTCGACGCTCGTGCCCGTCGCCCCGTCGGCTCCCGCGAGCGCGGGCCCCGATGGCGTCCCGGACGTCCCGGTGTGGCTCGCCGGCGTGGCCACAGCGCATGACGCCACCCCGCTGGGGTCGCGCACCACGACCCCCTGGGCGACGGTCGAGCCCGTTCCCCTCGCGCGGTGGTGCGCGGTGGTCGTGGGGCTGCACGGCGGGGCGGCCGTGTCGGACCTGCCGGACGTCGAGGTCGTGGACGGGCGGGCGGCACCGTCGGAGGTCCGCGTGCGCTGGCCGGACGGCGCCCTCACGAGCGCGGCGCTCCCGGCGGGCTGAGCGACGCTCGACCGTCCGCCCTTCGGCGCGGCGTGTCGCCCGGAATGTCGCGAGATCGCGGACGTTGTTGTTTTTCGTGCTGTCGGCAGATCGGGAGTTGTGCTCGCGCCGGTGTCACCGATCCGCCTCAGGCCAAATTTCTTCCTGGACGGGAGCATCGACGGCCAGGCCGGACCTCGTCCTGCCCGGCAGGAGATGCCTGGCGGGCGGGAGTCGCGCCGGCGTTCGCGGACAAGATCCGGCCCTGCGGGTGATTCGTGCTGAGTGGGAACCGTGCCGGCGTTCGCGGACAAGATCCCGCGCTGCGGGAGATTCGCGCTGTGCGGGATCCGCGCCGGGGGCGCGGGACGAAGTGCGGCGCTGCGGACAGCGCGAAAAATGAGAACGTCCGTGAGCTCGCGACATGCCGGGGGACACGCCGGGCGCCGCGGCCGGCTCAGAGCGCCCGGCGCGCCTCGTCGATGAGGGGCCGGATCCGGTAGGGGATGAGCTCGCCCATCGACAACGACGTCTCGGTGCGCTCGACGCCGTCGATGGCGAGGATGGCGGCGTCGATGCGGAACAGGTGGTCGGTGTCCCGGCACACCACCTGCACGCGCAGGTCGGCGGTGCCGCTGCGGCCGAACGCCTGCACCACCTCCGGGACCTGGCGGAGCGCGTCGACGATGCGGCCGAGCTCCTTCTGGCGCACCTCGACCTCGAGGAACGCGGTGAGGGGGTGACCCAGGAACTGCGGGTTGACCCGCCGGTCGAAGTCCAGGAAGGCGCCGGCCTCCTCCAGCCTCGCGAGCCGCGCGTGCACCGTGTTCCGAGACAGCTTCAGGCGTTCCGCGAGCGCGGCGATCGTGGCCCTCGGGTCCTCGGCGAGGGCCGTCAGAAGACTCAGGTCCACGGCGTCGTAGCTGCGCACATCGACCAGCCTAGCGGGGGAGGGCTGAGCACTCTGCGCAGTGCGTCGTGAGGTGCTGGTCGCGCCCTGTGAGCGGCGTTACGTTCGCGGTATCCGGCGCTCGACGAGGAGCTACCGGCGACACGCGAGGTGAGGCGACGATGCCCAGCACCATGGGTTCGACGTCCCGCGACGACCTGTCACGAGCGGGCGGAGCGCGGACGGAGACGGCGTCCGGAACGACGGACGGCACGACGACACAGAGCACGACCGGCAGCACCGACGACGGCACGAGGGACGGGGCGGACACCACCCTCCGGCTCCTCGACGAGAAGGGCGTGCGACACCCCGACGCGGGGCTCGACCGCTGGCTGACGGACGTCGACGCGGGCACCGACGAGGCGCGGGCGACCCTGTTGGGGCTGTACGAGGAGATGGTCGTGGCCCGGCGCGTGGACGCCGAGGCGACGGCGCTGCAGCGGCAGGGCGAGCTGGCCCTGTGGCCGCCGCTGCAGGGCCAGGAGGCCGCGCAGGTGGGCTCGGCCGCGGCGCTGCGGGGCGACGACTTCGTCTTCTCCAGCTACCGCGAGCACGCCGTGGCCCGCAAGCGCGGGGTGTCCCCGGTGGACCTGCTGCGCGTGTGGCGCGGGATCACGGCGTCGGGCTGGGACCCGTACGCGGTGAACATGGCGACGCCGCAGGTCATCATCGGCGCGCAGGCCCTGCACGGCGTGGGCTACGCGCTGGGGATCCAGGCCGACGTCGCGCGCGGCGTCGTCGAGCCGGGTGAGGACGGGTCGGCGGCCGTCGTGGCGTACGTCGGCGACGGCGCGATGAGCCAGGGCGACGTCAACGAGGCGTTCGTGTTCGCCGCCACCTGGCAGGTGCCGCTGGTGCTGTTCTGCCAGAACAACCAGTGGGCGATCTCCGAGCCGGTGACGCTGCAGTCGGCAGTGCCGCTGGTGCGCCGGGCCGGGGGCTTCGGCGTCCCGGGCGTGCGGGTGGACGGCAACGACGTCCTCGCCGTCCTCGCCGTGACCCGCGAGGCGCTGCACCGCGCGCGCACCGGCGGCGGCCCCACGTTCGTCGAGGCCGTCACCTACCGCATGGGCCCGCACACGACCGCCGACGACCCCACCCGCTACCGCGACGCGTCCGAGCTGGCCGCGTGGGCCGAGCGCGACCCGATCGCGCGGCTCGCCGCCTACCTGCGGTCCGCCGGCCTGCTCACGGACGACGACGAGGCGCGGGTGCGCGGGGTGGCGGACGCCGTGGCCGCCGAGCTGCGGGCCGGCGTCGTCGCCCTGGAGGACCCGCCGCCGCTGAGCGTCTTCGACCACGTGTACGCGCAGGAACACCCGACGGTCGCCGCCGAGCGTGCGGAGCACGCGGCGTTCCTGGCCGGCTTCGCCGAGGGGAGCGACCGATGACCACCCAGACGCTCACCGTCGCCAAGGCGCTCGGCGCCGGGCTGCGCCGCGCGATGACCGACGACCCGTCGGTCATGGTGCTCGGCGAGGACATCGGCCGGCTCGGCGGCGTGTACCGCGTGACCGACGGGCTGCAGGCGGAGTTCGGGCCGCGCCGCGTGGTGGACACGCCGCTCGCGGAGTCCGGCATCCTCGGCACCGCCGTCGGCCTCGCGTACCGCGGCTACCGGCCCGTGGTGGAGATCCAGTTCGACGGCTTCGTGTACGTCGCGTTCGACCAGATCGTCAGCCAGCTCGCCAAGATGCACGCCCGCACGAACGGGGCGGTGAAGCTGCCCGTGACGATCCGCATCCCCGTGGCCGGCGGCATCGGCGCGGCGGAGCACCACTCGGAGTCGCCGGAGGCGTACTTCGTGCACACGGCCGGGCTGCGCGTGGTGTCGGTGTCGAACCCGCAGGACGCGTCCACGGTGCTGCTCCAGGCGATCGCCTGCGACGACCCCGTGGTGTTCTTCGAGCCCAAGCGGCTCTACCACGTCAAGGGCGAGGTGGACCCTGACCTGCCGCTCGACGACGCGGCCCCCATGGGCACCGCGCGGGTGGTCCGGCCGGGCGCCGACGTCACCCTGGTGACGTTCGGGTCGCACGTCGCGACCGCGCTCGACGCCGCCGTCGCAGCGTCCGACGAGGGCGTCTCGGTCGAGGTCATCGACCTGCGCTCCCTGTCGCCGATCGACCACGACACGGTCGCCGCCTCCGTGCGGCGCACCGGCAGGCTGGTGGTGCTGCACGAGGGGCCGCGGCAGGCGGGCGTCGGCGCCGAGATCGTCACGAGCGCCACCGAGCGCTGCTTCGACTTCCTCGAGGCCCCGCCCGTCCGCGTCACCGGGTACGACATCCCGTACCCGCCCGCCAAGCTGGAGGGCACCCAGGTGCCCGACCTCGACCGGGTGCTCGTCGGCATCGACCGCGCCCTCGGGCGTGCGACGTCGGACGCCGGCGTGGAGGTGGGAGCGTGATGGCGACGCGCGAGTTCAAGCTGCCCGACCTGGGCGAGGGGCTGACCGAGTCCGAAGTCGTCGAGTGGCGCGTGGCGGTGGGCGACGCCGTCGAGCTCAACCAGGTGATCGCCGAGGTGGAGACCGCCAAGGCGCTCGTCGAGCTGCCGTCGCCGTGCGCCGGCGTCGTGCGGGTGCTGCACGCCGAGGAGGGGCAGACCGTCGAGGTCGGCGAGCCGCTGGTCACCTTCGACCTGTCAGGATCAGGTGCACCGGAACCTGCACCTGGCCCTGACAAGTCCAGGGGGTCGGCGGGGGAGGACGGCCCGGAGCCGAACCTCGTCGGGTACGGTGCCCGGCCCGCGCGCACGGGTCGCCCGGCGCGGCGCCGGCGGCGGGACGTGCCGGTCGCTGCCGTTCCCGCACCGTCCGCGACGACGACGTCGGCCCCGGGGGCGTCCGCGAACGGCGTCGCGTCCGCGCCGTCGTCGGACGGGCGCGCGGAACGCCCGCGCTCGACGCCGGTGGTCCGGGCCCTGGCGCGGCAGCGCGGCCTCGATCTGGCCACGATCACGGGCACCGGCCCGCACGGGCGCATCACGCGCGAGGACGTCGAGGCGGCGTCGGCCCCGTCGTCGTCCGCGGCCCCGTCGTCGGCCCGTGCTGCGTCGCTCCCGGCGGCGGCCGGCGAGACGCGCACGCCGGTGCGCGGGGTGCGCAAGTACACCGCCGCGGCGATGGTGGCGAGCGCGGCGGCCCCGCAGGCGTCCGTGTTCCTCACCGTGGACGTCACGGCGAGCATGGAGCTGCTGGCCCGGCTCAAGACGCACCCGATGGCGGGCGGGCAGCGGATCACCGTGCTGGCCCTGGTCGCGCGGGCCCTCCTCGCGCTGCTCCCGCAGCACCCGTCGCTGACGAGCCGCTGGGTGGACCTGCCGGGCGGCGAGGCGGAGATCGTGCGGCCCGCGCACGTGAACCTCGGCATCGCCGTCGCCACGGACCGCGGACTGGTGGTGCCGCACGTGCCGGCGGCGGACACGCTGTCGTTCACGAGCCTGGCCGCGGCGCTCGCGGACCTCACGACGACGGCCCGCGCCGGCCGCACCACGCCGGAGCGGCTGACGGGCGGCACGCTGACCATCACGAACGTCGGCGTCTTCGGCGTCGACGCGGGCACGCCGATCCTCAACCCGGGCGAGCCCGCCATCCTCGGCCTCGGCCAGGTGGTCCGCCGCCCGTGGGAGCACGACGGCGCGGTAGCCCTGCGCCAGGTGACGACGCTCAGCCTCACGTTCGACCACCGCGTGGTCGACGGCGAGCAGGGCGCCCGCTTCCTGGCCGAGCTCGGCGCGGTGCTCGCCGACCCCGGGCTCGCCCTCCTGCTCGGCGGCGACGCCGCGACCGACACACCGACCGACACACCGACCGAGAGCGAGGCCTCGTGACCGTCCTCGACTCGACCGTCGACCCCCGCGCCGACGCCGCGCGCGCCAACGACGAGGCCCAGCGGGCGCTCGCGGACCGGCTCCGCGAGCGCACCGCGGCGGCCGCCCTCGGCGGCACGCAGCGGGCGCGGGACCAGCACGTCTCGCGCGGCAAGCTGCTGCCGCGCGACCGCGTGGCCCGGCTGCTCGACGAGGGGAGCCCGTTCCTCGAGGTCGCGCCGCTCGCGGCGTTCGGCGTGGACGACGGGGCATGGCCGGGCGCGGGCGTCATCGCCGGCATCGGGCTGGTGAGCGGGCGGCAGGTGATGGTGGTCTGCAACGACGCGACCGTCAAGGGCGGCACCTACCACCCGCTCACCGTGAAGAAGCACCTGCGGGCGCAGGAGATCGCGCTGGAGAACCGGCTGCCGTGCGTCTACCTGGTGGACTCGGGCGGCGCGTTCCTGCCCCGGCAGGACGAGGTGTTCCCCGACCGCGACCACTTCGGCCGGATCTTCTACCACCAGGCGAAGCTGTCGGCGGCGCGGGTCCCGCAGATCTCGGCGGTGCTCGGCTCGTGCACGGCGGGCGGCGCGTACGTGCCCGCGATGAGCGACGAGACCGTCATCGTGCGGGAGCAGGGGACGATCTTCCTCGGCGGGCCACCGCTGGTGAAGGCCGCGATCGGCGAGGACGTGTCGGCCGAGGAGCTGGGCGGCGGCGAGCTGCACGCCCGGCGGTCCGGCGTCGTCGACCACCTCGCCGAGGACGACGAGCACGCGCTCGACATCGTCCGCGACATCGTGAGCACGCTGCCGCCCGACCCCGAGCCGGCGTGGGACGTCGCGCCGTCCCGGGAGCCGGTCGTCGACCCGCAGGGCCTGTACGCCGCCGTGCCGGTGGACGTGCAGCAGCCGTACGACCCGCGCGAGGTGATCGCCCGGATCGTCGACGGCAGCGAGCTGCACGAGTTCAAGCCGGAGTACGGCACCACGCTCGTCACGGGGTTCGCGCGCATCCACGGGCACCCCGTCGGGGTGCTGGCCAACGCGGGCGTGCTGTTCCGCGAGTCGGCGCTCAAGGGGGCGCACTTCGTGGAGCTGTGCGACCAGCGCGGCATCCCGCTGCTGTTCCTGCAGAACATCTCCGGCTTCATGGTGGGGCGCGACGCCGAGGCGGGGGGCATCGCGAAGGACGGCGCCAAGATGGTCACGGCCGTCGCGACGACCCGCGTGCCGAAGCTGACCGTGATCGTGGGCGGCTCGTTCGGCGCCGGGAACTACGCCATGTGCGGGCGGGCGTACTCGCCGCGCTTCCTGTGGTCGTGGCCCGGGTCGCGGATCTCCGTGATGGGCGGGGCGCAGGCGTCGTCCGTGCTCGCCACGGTGAAGCGCGACCAGCTCGCGCGCCGCGGCGAGGAGTGGGACCCGGCCGAGGAGGAGTCCTTCCGCGCGGGGATCCGCGACGGCTACGAGGTGGCCGGCGACCCGTACCACGCGACGTCGCGCCTGTGGGACGACGGCATCGTCGACCCGCCCGACACCCGCAGGGTCCTCGGCCTCGCGCTGGGCGTGTGCGCCCGCACGCCGTTGCCCGGAGGCTCCCCGACCGCCCCCGACGACGAGCCCCGCTTCGGGCTCTTCCGGATGTGATCGCGATGGGGACTCGAGAGCTCACCACCGTGCTCGTCGCCAACCGCGGCGAGATCGCGTGCCGCGTCATCGGCACGCTGCGCCGTCTGGGGATCCGGTCCGTCGCCGTGTACTCGGACGCCGACTCCGGCGCCCGGCACGTGCGCGAGGCGGACGTCGCCGTCCGGCTCGGACCGGCGCCGGCCGCGCAGAGCTACCTGGACGTCGAGGCCGTGGTCGCGGCCGCCGTCGCGGCCGGCGCCGACGCGATCCACCCCGGCTACGGCTTCCTGTCCGAGAACCCGGCGCTCGCCCGGGCGTGCGAGCGCGCCGGGATCGTCTTCGTCGGGCCGCCCGTCGCCGCCGTGGAGACGATGGCGGACAAGGCGGCGGCGAAGCGGCTCGTCGCGTCCCACGACGTGCCCGTGCTGCCCGGCACGCTCGACGACGGTCTCGACGACGCGGCCCTGGTAGGGGCGTCGGCCGATGTCGGGTTCCCGCTGCTGGTCAAGCCCGTCGCGGGCGGCGGCGGCAAGGGGATGGAGGTGGTGCGCGCGGCGGACGAGCTGCCGGGCGCGCTGGCCTCGGCCCGGCGCGTGGCTGCCTCGTCGTTCGGCGACGACGGGCTGCTGCTCGAGCGGCTCGTCGAGCGGCCGCGGCACATCGAGGTGCAGGTGCTCGCCGACACCCACGGCACCGTCGTGCACCTCGGCGAACGCGAGTGCACGCTGCAGCGCCGCCACCAGAAGGTGGTGGAGGAGGCGCCGTCGCCCGCCGTCGACGACGCGACCCGCGCCCGGCTCGGGGAGGCCGCGTGCGCGGTGGCGCGGTCGGTCGGCTACGTGGGCGCCGGGACCGTCGAGTTCCTGGCGCCCGGCGACGACCCGAGCACCTTCTGGTTCATCGAGATGAACACCCGCCTGCAGGTGGAGCACCCGGTGACCGAGCTGGTCACGGGCCTCGACCTGGTGGAGCTGCAGCTGCGCGTCGCGGCGGGCGAGCCCCTCCGCCTCGCGCAGGACGACGTCACCCTGCGGGGGCACGCCGTCGAGGCCCGGCTGTACGCCGAGCAGCCCGCGCGCGGGTTCCTGCCCGCCGCCGGCCGCGTGCTGCGCTACGACGACGCCGGCGTCCCCGCCGGCCCCGGCGCCACCCCCCTGCGGCTCGACAGCGGGCTGCTGCCCGGCGCGGAGGTGACCGGCGACTACGACCCGATGCTGGCCAAGGCCGTCGCCTGGGCGCCCACCCGGGCCGAGGCGGTCGCGCGGCTCGACGGGCTGCTCGCCGACGTCGTCGTGCTGGGGGTCGAGACCAACGCCGGCTTCCTGCGCGACCTGCTCGCCGACGACGACGTGCGCGCCGGACGTCTCGACACCGGCCTCATCGACCGCTTCGTCACGCAGCTGTCAGAGTCAGGCCGGGGTATACCGCCACGTGGCTCTGACAGCTCGGCGGGGCTGGTGGCGTCGGCGCTGCTCGCTCTCGACGGCGCCACGCTCGCGGCGACCGGCCCGTGGTCGGCCGCCGACGGCTTCCGCCTCAACGGAGCGCCCGCGCCACGGCGCCTGACGCTCGTCGACGCGACGGGCGCCGAGTGCGCCGTCGCGGTCACCGGGACGCCCGACGACGCCGTCGTCACCCTCGACGACGGCGCGCAGGTCCGCGCCTCCCTGCGCCCGACGGGTGACGCGAACGACGGCCGCCACCTGCTCACCGTCGACGGCGTCACCCGGCCGCTGGTCGCTGCTGTGAGCGGAAGACACGCCCTCGACACACCGACCGAACGGGCCAATCGCCCGCTCACAGCGACGCCCGCGGTGGTGTGGGTGCACGTGGACGGGCGGGCGCCGTCGTTCACGGTGCTCGACCGCGCCGCGCTGGCCGCACGGCGGCGGGCGGAGCGCGCGCTCACCGGAGGTGCCGACGACGGCACGCCGCGGTCCGCCGCGGTGCGCGTCGCGATGCCCGGCACGGTGTCCGCGGTGCCCGTCGCGGACGGCGACGTCGTGGCGGCGGGCCAGCCCCTCGTCGTCGTCGAGGCGATGAAGATGGAGCACCCGCTGCTCGCGCCCGTCGCCGGCGTCGTGCGCGTCGACGTCCGCGCGGGCGACCAGGTGCGCCTCGACCAGGTCGTCGCCGTCGTCGATCCGACCACCGAACAGCCTGTCGACCCACCCGTCGACACCGCCGAAGACCACGCTCCCGCGCCGGCAGACCCCGCCGTCGCGGCAGCACACTCCGACACCCGAGGAGCGTCATGATCAGCGAGACCCAGTCCACCGTGCTCACCGACGAGCAGCGGAAGCTCAGCGCCGTGGTGCGCGAGTTCGCGGACGAGGTGGTGGCGCCCGCCGCCTACCGCTACGACAACGAGCGGCGCCTGCCGGTCGAGATCATCGCCCAGATGGGCGAGCTCGGGCTGTTCGGCCTGCCGTTCCCGGTGGACGTGGGCGGCCAGGGCAAGGACTACGTCTCGCTGTGCCTCGCCGTCGAGGCGCTCGCGCGAGTGGACCAGTCGATCGCGGTGACGCTCGAGGCCGGCGTCGGGCTGGGGATCATGCCGATCTTCCGGCACGGCACCGAGGAGCAGAAGCAGCGCTGGCTCCCGGACCTGGTGAACGGCCGGGCGCTGGCGGCATTCGGGCTGACCGAGGCGGGGGCCGGGTCCGACGCCGGGGCCACGCGCACCACGGCACGCCGGGACGAGAGCACCGGCGAGTGGGTGATCGACGGCTCCAAGCAGTTCATCACCAACTCCGGCACGCCGATCACCAGCGTCCTCACCGTGACGGCGGTGACGGGAGAGCGGACCGACGCGGACGGCCGCGTGCACAAGGAGCTCTCGTCGTTCCTCGTGCCGTCGGGCACGCCGGGCCTCGTCGTCGGCCCCAGCTACGACAAGGTCGGCTGGCACACGTCGGACACCCACCCGCTGACGCTCGACGGCGTCCGGGTCCCCGCGGGGAACCTGCTGGGCGAGCAGGGGCGCGGGTACGCGAACTTCCTGCGCGCGCTCGACGAGGGCCGCATCGCCTTCGCCGCGCTCGCGACGGGCGCGGCGCAGGGCTGCCTCGAGGAGGCGCTGCGCTACGCGAAGGAGCGCGAGGTCTTCGGGCACGCGATCGGCAGCAACCAGCACATCGCGTTCACGCTGGCGCGGATGCAGGCGCGCGTGCACTCGGCGCGGCTGTGCTGGCTGGACGCCGCGCTCAAGCAGGTGCACGGCAAGCCGTTCAAGGCCGAGGCGTCGGTGGCGAAGCTCGTGGGGGGCGAGGCCGCGATGGCGAACGCCCGCGACGCGTCGCAGATCTTCGGCGGCTACGGCTTCCTCAACGAGAACGCGGTGGCCCGGCACTACCGGGACTCCAAGATCCTCGAGGTGGGCGAGGGCACCACCGAGGTGCAGCTCATGATCATCGCCCGCGACCTGGGGCTCGCGTCGTGAGCCCCGGCCGGGTGCCGAACAGGCACCTGACACCGTTATGGCGTCGTTCGACGCCCCATCAGGGTGTCAACTGCCTGTTCGGCACGGAGGAAGGGGCACGCCATGCGTGACGAGGTGCAGCGCGGTCTGTACTACGACGAGCTGGAGACCGACGTGCGGTACGTGCACCGGCCGGGCCGCACGATGACGGAGGCGGACGACGTGCTGTTCACGTCCGTCACGATGAACCCGCAGGGGCTGCACCTGGACGCGGCCTGGGCGGCGACGCAGCCGTTCGGACGCCCCCTGGTGAACTCGATGCTCACGCTGGCCACGCTGGTGGGGCTGTCGGTGGCGCACCTGACGCGAGGCACCCTCGTGGCGAACCTGGGCTTCACGGAGGTCGCGTTCCCGCACCCGATGTTCCACGGCGACACCCTGTACGGGGAGACGACGGTGACCGACCGGCGGCCGTCGCGCTCGCGCCCGGGGCAGGGGATCGTCACCGTGGAGCACGTGGGACGCAACCAGGACGGCGACGTCGTGGCGCGGGCCGTGCGCACCATGCTGATGTGGACCCGCGAGGGGCACGAGGAGCACGAGCACCGGCTCGCGGCGGAGCACGGCGAGGGAGTGCTGTGAACCCCGCCCCGTTCACCCTCGGCCCGGCGCTGCTGTTCTGCCCCGCGGACCGGCCGGACCGGTTCGCGAAGGCCCTGGACCGCGCGGACGCGGCGATCCTCGACCTCGAGGACGCCGTCGCGCCCGGCCGCAAGGAGGCCGCCCGCGCCGCGCTGGTGGAGACCGCGCTCGACGCGGCCCTCGACCCCGGGCGGGTGGTCGTGCGGGTCAACGCCGTCGGCACCCGGGACCACGACGCCGACCTGGCCGCCCTGGCGCGCACGCCGTACCGCACGGTGATGCTGCCGAAGGCGGACGGCCGCTTCGTCGGCCCGCTGCTGGCGCCGGACGGGCGCCCCTACGCCGTCGTCGCCCTGTGCGAGACGGCCGCGGGAGTGCTCGCGGCGCCCGCGCTGGCCGCGCGGCCCGACGTCGTGGCGCTCGCCTGGGGGGCCGAGGACCTCGTGGCGTCCCTGCACGGCACCTCCAGCCGGGGCGCCGACGGCGGGTACCGCGACGTCGCCCGGCACGCCCGGTCCGCGGTGCTGCTGGCCGCCAGCGCGGCGGGGAAGGCGGCGATCGACGCCGTGCACCTGGAGCTCGACGACCTGGCCGGGCTGCGCGCCGAGGCGCTCGACGCCGCGGCCAGCGGGTTCGTCGCGTCGCTGTGCGTGCACCCCAGCCACGTGGCGGTGGTGCGCGCGGCGTTCGCGCCGTCGGAGGCGGAGGTGGAGCGGGCGCGCGAGGTGCTCGCCGCGGCGTCGGGGCGGGCGGAGGCTCTCGCCGACCTCGCCGGTGACGAGGGGAGGGGTGGGGCGGCCGACGCCGGCGTGCTCACGGTGGGCGGGCAGATGGTCGACGCGCCGCTCCTGCGGCACGCCGAGGCGGTGCTGCGGCGTGCGGAGCAGGCCGAGCAGGGCACCGACGGACGTACGGTCGAGGAGAACGGGGGAGCACGATGACGGTGTCGAGGACGGCGGACCGGCTGCAGCCCAGCGCCGTGGCAGCGCTGGAGGGCCTGCTGCACGACGGCATGACGATCGCCGTCGGGGGCTTCGGCCTGAGCGGCAACCCGAACGACCTCATCGAGGCGGTGCGCGACTCGGGGGTGACGGACCTGACGATCGTGTCCAACAACATGGGCGTGGACGGCAAGGGCCTGGGCATCCTGCTGGAGAACGACCAGGTGCGGCGCGTGCTCGCCTCCTACGTGGGGGAGAACAAGCTGTTCGCGCAGCAGTACCTGGACGGCGCGCTCGAGGTCGAGTTCGTGCCGCAGGGCACGCTCGCCGAGCGGCTGCGGGCGGGCGGCGCGGGGATCCCGGCGTTCTACACGCCCACCGGGGTGGGCACCCCCGTCGCCGAGGGCAAGCCGGTCGACGAGATCGACGGCCGCCGGTACGTGCTGGAGCGCGCCATCGTGGCGGACCTGTCCCTGGTGCACGCGCGGCGCGCGGACCGGTTCGGCAACCTCGTCTACCGGTACACGGCGCGCAACTTCAACCCGGTGGTCGCGACGGCCGGGCGGGTCACGGTCGTCGAGGCGGAGGAGATCACCGACGAGCCGATCGACCCGGACGTCGTGGTGACGCCGGGCATCTACACGCACCGCCTCGTGCTGGCGCGCGAGCGGGTCAAGGACATCGAGCAGCGCACGGTGCGCCCGGCGCCGGACAGGGCACAGGACACGGCGGACGCGACGACGGCGGGAGGTGCGGCATGACCTGGACGCGCGACGAGATGGCCGCCGTGGCGGCCGCCGAGCTGCACGACGGCGACTACGTCAACCTCGGCATCGGCATCCCGACGCTGGTGGCGAACCACCTGCCGCCGGGCGTGGGGATCACCCTGCAGAGCGAGAACGGACTGCTCGGCATCGGCCCGTTCCCGGTCGAGGGCACCGAGGACGCCGACCTCATCAACGCCGGCAAGCAGACCGTCACCGCGGTGCCGGGGGCGAGCTACTTCGACGCGGCCGCGTCGTTCGCGATGATCCGCGGCGGCCACGTCGACATCGCGATCCTCGGCGCGCTGCAGGTGTCCGCGACCGGCGACCTGGCGAGCTGGACCGTGCCCGGCAAGCTCGTCAAGGGCATGGGCGGGGCCATGGACCTCGTGGTCGGCGCGCGGCGCATCGTCGCGCTCATGGACCACGTGGCCCGCGACGGCACCCCCAAGCTGCGCAGCCGCTGCACGCTGCCGCTGACGGGGGAGGGCGTCGTCGACCGGATCGTCACCGACCGCGCCGTGCTGGACATGACCGACCACGGGCTGGAGGCCGCGTTCGTGCTGCGCCGGCTCGCGCCCGGGGTGAGCGTCGACGACGTGCGCGAGGCCACCGAGGCGGAGGTCCTCGTGGAGCTGGAGCAGGAGGGGATCAGGTCATGAGCGTGATCGTGGGGTACCGGCGGACGGCGTTCGTGCGCTCGAACGGGGCGTTCGCCACCGTGCCGGCGACGGCGCTGGGTGCGCACGCGCTGGCGGGGGCGCTCGCGGCGGCGGGCGTCGCGCCCACCGAGGTGGACGTCGTCGTGGGCGGGCAGGTGCTGCAGGGTGGCGCCGGGCAGAACCCGGCCCGGCAGGCGGGCGTCGGCGCGGGGGTGCCGATGACGGTGCCGGCGATCACGCTCAACGCCGTCTGCCTGTCCGGGGCGGAGGCGGTGACGCAGGCGCACCGGCTCATCGCGGGCGGGGAGGCGCAGGTGGTCGCCGTCGTCGGGATGGAGTCGATGACGCTCGCGCCGCACGCGTGGGTGGGCTCGCGGGCCGGGCAGAAGTTCGGCCCGGTGGAGCTGATCGACACGATGGCGCACGACGGGCTGACCGACGCCTTCGAGCAGGACTCGATGGGGCTCAGCACGGAGCGGCACGGCGAGGCGATGGCGGCCGCGGCGTGGAACACCCGCGCGGCGCAGGACGACCTGGCCCTGGCGTCGCACACCCGGGCCGCGAAGTCGGCGGAGCTGCTGGCCGAGGAGATCGTGCCCGTCGAGGTGCCCGGGCGCCGCGGCGCCGTGGTCGTCGACATGGACGACGGCGTGCGGCCGGACTCCACGATCGAGGGGCTGGCGCGCCTGCGGCCCGCGTTCCGCGAGGACGGCACGATCACGGCGGGCAACGCGTCGCAGATCTCCGACGGCGCGGCGGCGCTGGTGCTCATGGCCGACGACGTGGCCGCTGCCCGCGGCCTGACCGGGGTGCGGGTGCGGTCGCACGCGTTGGTCGCGGGGCCCGACGTCGGGCTGCACGCCCAGCCCGCCAACGCGATCACCGCGGCCTGCGAACGGGCCGGCCTGTCCCCGCGCGACCTCGCCGCCGTCGAGATCAACGAGGCGTTCGCCGCCGTCGTGCTCGCCTCGGTGGACATGCTCGGCCTCGACCCGGAGCTGGTGAACGCCCATGGCGGCGCCATCGCGCTGGGGCACCCGATCGGCGCGTCCGGCGCCCGCGTCGTGGGGCACCTGGCGCGGCGGCTGGAGCTGCTCGGGCCCGGGTCCGTCGGCGTCGCCGCGCTCTGCGGCGGCGGTGGCCAGGGCTCGGCGGTGCTGCTGGAGGCCTGACGGCCGCGGTGCCTCAGCGGGCCGCGGCGACGGTCACGAGCACGAACGCGCCGACGATCAGGGCGAGCCGCACCAGGTGCAGGCGGTCCCAGCGGGTCGACTGCTCGCGGTGGTCCGCCGGCGCCGTCTCGGGCGTCCAGGTCTTGCCGCGCTGGTTGATCGGGACCAGCAACGTGATCGACAGGACGACGCTCACCAGCATCAGCGCCAGGGCCGTCCACGCGAGAGCGGCGGCTCCGGTGGTCACCAGCGCGGTGCCGGCGATGAGGAGCGTCGACCCGATGTACCAGGGCGGCATGGCGCGCCCGAGCATCCGGCCGCCGTGGGCGCGGGCGAGCACCCGCGCGTCCTCGGGAAGGGCGTCGGCGATCGGGTTGATGACGAATGCGACCGACAGCTCCACCCCCACCATCAGCCCGGTGACGACGACGGCGACGATCGGCAACCACTCCATGACGACCTCTTCCTCAGCGACGGATCTAGCAGTGCTAGGGAACATATCAGCGATTCGCTAGCGGTGCTAGGGTCAGGTCATGACGACCCCCGCAGCCGCCCGCCGAGCACGCCAGGTCACCGAGCGCCGGGAGCGCATCGTCGCCGCGGCCCGTGCCCTCGCCGAGGAGCAGGGGTGGGAGGCCGTGACGACGCGGCGGCTCGCGGACGCGATCGAGTACAGCCAGCCGGTGCTCTACGGGCACTTCCCGCGGGGGCGGACCGAGATCGTCACGGCGGTGGCGCTCGCCGGCTTCGAGGAGCTGGCGGCCGCGCTCGCGCCGGCGGCGCAGGGGGAGCATGGGTCGGACGCCGACCGGGTGCGCGCGCTCGTGGTGGCCTACCTCGAGTTCGCCGCGCGCCACCCGGCCACCTACGACGCGATGTTCCTGCTGCCCGTCGTCGTCCCGTTCGCCGCGGACGACACCCCGGCGGTCATGAAGGAGGGCTTCGCGGCGATCGCCGGGACGCTCGCCGGGCTGCGCCGGCCGCCGGCCGACCCCGCCACGGCGGCCGAGGTGCTCTGGAGCGCCGTGCACGGCCTCGCCTCCCTGCACCGGGCGGGCCGGCTCTCCGCCGACGCCGACGACCTGCGCGTCGACGCGCTGGTGCGGGCCTTCGCCGGCTGAGCGCCCGCGGAACCCCGGCTACGGCCCGGGGCGGACATAGCGCGAGCGCGGAGGGCGCCGCACCCGCGTGCGACGCCCTCCGCGCTCCGTACCGACCTCTGCCGGGATCAGCCCGCCACGGAGAGCACCCGCAGCATCGACTGCTCCACGCGGCCGCCGTCCGCGCCGGTCAGCACCGTCCGCAGGTGCACGAACCCGCCGGCCGCCTGGTCGTTCGGCACCTCGGCCGTCCAGGTCCCGTCGGCCCCGCGCGTCACGGGGACGTCCCGCCAGTCGGTGACCTGGGCGAGGGCGGTCTGCGCCCCGGTGGCGTACTGGAGCGTCGCCGTCGCCAGGTCGACCGGCCGGCGCGTCGCGTCCGACGTCGCGCCGAGCGTCACCCGCACCGGCTGCCCGGCCGGGACACGGCCGGTGGGGTCCGTCGCGACGTCGACGTGCGGCACCAGGAGCGGCTGCGTGCCCTGCGCCGTGCGCTCGGTCGGGAACGTCCAGTCGGTGGTGAACCCGAGCCCGAGGACGCTGCCCGGGGCGGGGCGGCGCGTGAACGTCTGCTGCAGGTGCACCTCGCTGCGCCCGGACGGCACGGCGTAGGTCCCCGCGGCGGGGACGACCCGCGTGCCGTCGACCCACAGCGTGCGGGCCCAGGAGTCGGCCATGAACAGGCCGGTCGAGTCGTGCCCGGCGGCGTCGCCCCAGACGCCCAGGCTCACCGCCAGCCCGTCGAGCGACCGCTCGACCAGCGGGACGCCGTTCGTGTTCGACACCGCGCCGAGCGGGGCGCGCAGCCACGACGTCGGCTCGACGACGCCCGGCTGGTACGTCCGCGGCCCCTCGTAGGACGCCGCGCTCGACAGGTTGGTCGTCAGGCGGGTGATCGTGGTCCACCGCACGTCCTCGGACGCCGTGTAGTACTCGGTGCGCTCCAGCGGGGCGGCGGCCGGGAGCATCGACCCGCCCGCGTACACCCCGCTCGCCCCGGGCAGCTCGAGGGCCAGGTCCAGGTACAGGGGCCGGGAGTCGAGGCCCTGCGAGGAGTACTGCGTCGGCACGGTGGCGAGGTCGACGTCGCGCACCCGCTGGGGACCCGAGGGCACCGAGCCGTCGACAACGGTGGCCACGTTGTAGAGGTACGGGCTGGTCGCCACCGGCTGCCCGGACCACGTCATCGTCACCGGGCCGGCCTCGGCCTCGGCCAGCAGGGCCTCGCCGTCCTCCCGGGTGATCGTCACCATGGGCAGGGACACCCCGGCCCCCGAGGTGGTGATCCGGCCCTGCGCCGACGACGAGTACGCGAGGACGCCGAGCGCGCCGCGGCCCTTGAGCGCGCGGTCCCACATCAGCGTGTTGCCGCCCTGGACGGCCGACGCCGCGTCGAGCAGCACGACCTTGCCCTCGACGTCGGCGGCCTCGAGGTTGGCCGTGGTGCCCGGGCCGACGGAGACGAGCGGGGCCGAGACCTCGCCGTCGAACTCGGGGGCGAGCGCCACGGGCAGGTCGTCGACCGTGCGGCCGCCCGAGGAGGTCATCGTCAGCCGCGGCGCGACGAGCCGCGCCGTCGCCTCGAAGGTGAAGCGGTCGTCCACCCGGGTGCGCGTCGTGAACAGGTGGTTCACGTACGAGGGCACGGTGGTGAGCGTCCCGGTCCGCATCGCGCCGTTCTCCGCGAGGCCGTACGTGAAGCCGATCGAGAAGCCCTGCGGCTCCGAGGGGCGGTCCGTGCGCCACGTGAGCTCCGTGGCGTCGCGGGCGTCGAGCCGCACGGTCGTGTCGCCGTCGATGCGCACGCCGTCGTCGACGACCTGCGTGACGGAGTCGACCTGGCCGTGGTGGCCCGCCGCGTCCCGGGTGAGGATCACGCCGGAGAAGTCGTACGTGCCGTACGGCAGGGAGAGCTGGACGCTGCCGTCACCGACCCCGTACCGCGGGGACCTGCCGCGCTGGGCGTCGATCACCTGGAAGCTCGAGAAGGAGTCGGCCGGCTCTCCCCGCCGGTCGATCGTCTCGACGGTCACCGTCGCCATGGGGGGCGTCAGCTCCGCCCACACGGGCACGGTGACCCGCACGCCGTCGGCGCCGACGCCGACCAGGCGGCCCGTGACGGTCCCGTAGGCGCCGTCCTTGACGTGCTGCGCAGGGTCGACGACGACGGGGACGTCGGCCGTCCCGTGCGCGGGCACCACGACCTGGCGCGGACCTCTGTCGAGGGCGAGGACCGGCGTCGGCACGACCGTGCCGTCGTCGCCGAACGTGCGCAGGCTGAGCCGGAGAGCCACGTCGGCGTCGGACGTGTTGGTGAGCGTCACCGTGCGCCGCACCGGGTCGAGCCCCGCCTGCGGGGACGCGTACGTCCCGAGGTCGACGCCCGCGGGGGCCGTGACCGGCTGGCCGACGGCGCGGCCGGCGTCCATCGGCCCGGCACCCTGCTCGAGCACGGGGGCGTCGGTCGCCGCGGCGGACGACGTGAGCGCGTCCTTGACCTGCACGGGCGTCCAGTCCGGGTGCGCCTGCTGCACCAGGGCCGCGCCCCCCGCGACGTGCGGGGTCGCCATCGAGGTGCCGGACATGGCCACGTACGGCAGGTCGCTGCCGCCGCCGGTGCGCGCCGCGACCACCTCGACGCCCTGGGAGGCGATGTCGGGCTTGGCCGCCGCGCCGCCCACGGACGGGCCCCGGCTGGAGAAGTACGCGGTCGCGTCGTCGCGGTCCACGGCGCCGACGGTGAGGGCCGACGGCGCGCAGCCGGGCGTCGAGACCTGGCCGCGCAGGCCCTCGTTCCCGGCGGCGATCACGAACAGCGCCTCGTCGGAGAGCTCCTCGACGAGGTCGACGTCGGGCCCGACGCACGCGGTGGCGGACGAGTCGCCGAGGGACATCGAGACGACGTCGGCGCCCTCGTCGACGGCCCACTGCATCCCGGCGAGGATCCCGGACGTCAGGCCCGACCCGTCGTCGCCGAGCACCTTGCCCACGAGGAGGTCGGCGCCGGGAGCCATCCCCGCGTACCGGCCGTCGGAGGCGGCGCCGGTGCCCGCCACGGTGGACGCGGTGTGCGTGCCGTGGCCGCTGCCGTCCTGGATCGTGCCGGCGCTCGCGGGCACGAAGCTCCGCGACTCGACGACCTGGCCGGCGAGGTCGGGGTGCTGCTGGTCGTACCCGGTGTCGAGCACGGCGACGCGGACGCCCGAGCCGTCGAGGCCGAGGTCGTGGGCCGCGTCCGCGCCGGTGAGGGGGACCGTTGGCGGCAGGTCGGTGACCGCGGTGCCGTGCACCTTCGCGTCGAGCCAGAGGCGCTCGACGCCGCTCGCGGAGCGCGCCCCGGAGCCGGGCTCGAGCCCCGCCCACGCGGCGGCCGCGCGGTCCTTGTCGATCGACAGCGCCGTCGCGTCGATGGCGGGGAGCTCGACGGTGGTGGTCGTGCCGCGGGCGGCCGCCCGGGGTGCCGCTCCGTCGGCGCGCTCCACGATGACGGGCAGCGTGTCGCGGGAGGCGTCGTCGTACCCGTCGCGCCACAGCAGCGCGAGGTCGAAGAAGCGCTCGTCGAGCACGCCGGCGTCGACCAGGGGCTGCGCGTCGGGCGGCACGAGGTAGGTCTCGTCGCCGTCGACGTAGGTGGTGGTGACCTGCTCGTCGCCCTCGATGCGCGCCTCGGCGACGTCGCCGTCGGGGTCGATGCGGGCGGTGACGACGTCGCCGGTCACGAGCGTGAACCGCGCGGTGGTGCCGGGCTCGGCCGCGGCGCCCTCGGGGGGCGTCGCCGGGGGCGTGTCGGCGGGGGGCGCGTCGTCGGCCGCCGCGGCGGTGGCGCCCCCGGCGAGCAGCGCGAGCGCGGCGACGGCGGTGACGCCCTTGCGTGTCCGGGCATGACGGTTCATGTCGGTCTCCCTTCGGTGGGCCCACTGTGACGCACGGCGGGGCGGCCGGGCCCCCGGGGCACCTGGCGAGGTCGTGCCATGGCGGATAATCGCCACGTGCTGGGGGACCTGGACGCGACGCTGCGGGACGACGACGAGGCCGTGTACCGGCTGACGATGACCGGCGCCGGCAGCACGGCCGAGGCCGCGGCCGCGACGCTGGGCCGGGACGTCGAGGCCGTGCGCGCCTCGTTCGAGCGCCTCGCCGCGGACGAGCTGCTGCTGCGCACGGGCGAGGGGCGATGGCGGGCGGTCTCCCCGGAGGTCGCGCTGCGCCCCGTCGTCGAGCGGTCGCGCGAGCGGCTCCGCCGCGACGAGACCACCTACGCCGAGCTGGTCGAGGCGTTCCACGCCCAGCGCGACTCGTCCTCGGTCGACGGGATGGTGGAGCTGGTGGAGGGCGACGCGCAGGCCGCGCGCGTCACGCAGCTCGAGGTGGGGGCGCGCGAGACGTTCTGCGCCTTCCAGACCGGGACGAACACGGTGGTCCCGGTGGTCGCGACCCTCGACCCGGACTGGCGCCCGCCGGGCCTCGGGCCGGAGCTGCACCGGCTGACCACGATCCGCCCCGACCTGGAGTACCGGTTCGTCGTCGACGCCCTGTTCCTCCAGGAGCCGGGGGCGCTGCGCAAGATCGACGAGTGGCTCGCCGCCGGCCAGGAGGTGCGGATCTCCGACGAGGAGGTGCCGAAGGTGCTCCTCGCCGACGGCTCGGTCGCGCTGGCCAAGGTGTCGCCGGACGCGGCCGTCGTGCTGCGCGGCCCTCTCGCGCGGCTCGCGCAGTCGCTGTTCGACGCCGTCTGGCGGCACGCCCGGCCGTACCGGGCGGACCAGGAGCTGGGTGTCGAGGACGCCCAGCTCCTCCAGCTCATGCTGGCCGGCCTGACCGACGCGGCGATGGCCAAGCAGCTCGGCACGTCGCAGCGCACCGTCCAGCGGCGCCTGCGCGGACTGATGGACGCGGCCCGGGTCACCACACGCCTCCAGCTCGGGTGGTACGCCCTGCGCCACCAGTGGGTCTGACCGGCTCTGGACGCACCGAGGGCCGCCGTCCGGTCGGACGACGGCCCTCGGGGTGGTGACGGGCGGGGTCAGCCGTCCGTCGCCGGGATGTTCGCCAGCAGGGCGCTCAGCGCGCTGGCCTGGGTGCGCCAGTCGTACACGTTGGCCTTCTCGGACCCGCTGCCGCCGGCCCAGCGCAGGCCGAGGCGGTCGTCGCCGTTGCGGTCGTGGGCCCACACGGACCCCGCCTGCCGGTCGACGAACTCCTGGTACGGGTGGTCGTCGAGGGCGTCGTTGAGGTCGCCCACGTAGCGCAGGAAGATCCCCTTGAACTGCTTGGCGTTGTCGTCGCAGGTGCCGGCCGGGTCGCACTCCTCGGTGAGGATCCCGTCGGTGACCAGCTCCGGGTCGGTGGTGCCGGCGTCAGCGAGCTTGCGCACGGTCGCGAGGACCGACGCGTCGCCGGTGGCCCGGTACAGCTCGAGGCCGCCGCCCAGGAACACGCCCTGGTTGTACGTCCACACGGTGCCGCCGTTGTTCTCGCAGTCACCGTTCAGGCCGTCGTTCACCAGCCCGTCGGCGTTGATCATGCCGCTGGAGGTGATCCAGTCCCAGCCGGCCTGGGAGCGGGCGAGCCACGTGGTGTCGCCGTCGATGCGGTTGTGGAGCTCGGCGCTCAGCCGGACCCACAGCCCATTCGTGACGGCGTTCTTGTACGTGCGCTCGGCGTCCCACCACACGCCGCCGCCGCAGGTGCTGGTGTCCCAGTAGCCGTTGACGAACTCGCCGATGGTCTCCGCCATGTCGAGGTACTTCTGGTCGCCGGTGAGGTCGTACGCCTGGACCCAGGCGAGGCCCCACCACTCGGAGTCGTCGATCGCGCGGCTGGTGAAGTTGCCCCACAGCTCGTCGCCGGAGAGCTCGCCCGCGGGGAACTTCCCCTTGTTGCGCTCGAACGTGCGCTCCACCTGCGGCAGGTAGCTCAGGTCGCCGGTGCGCTGCATGTACTCGATGACGGTCTCCGTCGCGACGGCGGAGTTCCACCAGCTCGACGGCCACCAGGCCTTGCCGGTGTCGTAGTCGCCCATGAGCACCTCGGCCGCGCGGGTGGCCCGCACGGTCGACGGCGGGGAGGCGATCAGCTCGTCCAGGAGCGGCAGCAGGGCCGCCTTCGCGAGCTTGCTCACCTTGTTCTCCTTCGCGTCGGCGACGGTCGAGCGGAGGTCGGCCAGCGCCTTCGCGAGCGGGGCGGCGTGGTTGCCGTCGGCGGCGTCCTGCGCCTCGTCGACCAGGTCGAGGAGGGTGCGCGAGAGGCCCTTGTTGACGTCGCCGCTGCGGGTCAGGTCGCCGATCTGCGCCCGGGCGAGGTCGAGGCCCTCGCCGTCGCCGACCCACTGCGAGACGACCAGCTCGAGGTCCTCGCGCACGCGGTCGGGCAGGCGGCTCTCCGGCGTCGTGTCCATGACGGCCTTGAGCGCGCGCACCTGGGCACGGACGCCGTCGGCGTCGCCCTCGGCCTCCGCCGCCCGGGCGGCGTCGAGGACGTCGCCCAGCTCCCGCGCCGTGCGCGCGGGGATCAGCTTGTCGTGCCGGGCGGCATCGACGACGTCGGCGATCTCCGCGACGCGCGGCTGGTGGGCCAGCAGCTCCACCTCGGACAGCGAGGTGGCCTTGTCCTGGGAGGAGGTCACGACGAGCCGGTAGTGCCCGTAGATCCCCGGGTCGGCCACGGAGAACGCCCGCGTCTGCTGACGCTCGGCGAACTTCTGCCCGCGCCGGGTGTCGAGGGTGACCCACTTCTTGCCGTCGGCCGAGCCCTGCAGGGTCCAGGCCTTCGGGTCGGCGCCCTGCTCGGAGGCGGAGGTCAGCGTGTACATGGTCACGCGGGCCGTGCGCCCCTCGAGCTCGTAGGCCACGGAGGGCTTGGCCGACGTGAACGTCGTCGACGTGGCCGACGTGTCGTCGAACAGCGCGCCGGCCTTCGCGACGGCGTCGTCCGTGCTGGCCGTCCCCTTCTTCGGGCCGGTGACGTCGGCGAGCGGGTCGGGCACGTCGTCCCCCTGCGTGATCGACGGGAGGGCGTCGTCGTCGCCGGTGCCCCACGCGGACGGCGTCGGGCCCATGTCGAACTCGATCGTCCCGCCCGCGGTGAGCTGCTCGTGCGTGAAGGACGTCGACGTCTGGGGCTTGCCGTTCACGGTGACGCCCTGGATGTAGATGTTCTTCGCGCTGTTCTCCGGCGCGCTGAGCACGAGGTCCTTGCCGCCGGCGAGGTG
Organism: Isoptericola sp. NPDC060185; assembly: GCF_042728595.1. Classification (NCBI taxonomy): domain Bacteria; kingdom Bacillati; phylum Actinomycetota; class Actinomycetes; order Micrococcales; family Promicromonosporaceae; genus Isoptericola; species Isoptericola sp. NPDC060185. The sequence continues at coordinate 42,863 of NZ_JBHWYY010000025.1, forward strand.
GATCGTCGCCTTCGTGAACAGCGGGGAGCCGATCGCGTAGGTGGGGCTGCCCACCTGGAGCGGGTAGAAGCCGAGCGCGTTGAAGACCTGCCAGCCGGACATCTCGCCGTTGTCCTCGTCGCCCGGGTAGCCCTGGCCGATCTCGCTGCCCACGAAGCCGCGGGCGAGCGCCTCACGGACGATCTCCTGCGTCTTCGACGGCTGGCCGACGGCGTCGTACAGGTACGGGATGTGGTGCGAGACCTGGTTGCTCAGGCCCCACTGGCCGATCCGGACGGCCTTGGCCTCGCGCATCTCGTGGATGACGCCGCCGTACGCGCCGGGGAACTGCGCCGTCTCGGGCGTGCTGAAGAACTCGTCGAGCTTGTCGGCGAGCTTGTCCCGCCCGCCGTACAGGTTCGCCAGGCCCTGGGGGTCCTGGACGGCGTGGAACGCGAAGTTCCAGCCGTCGGTCTCCGTGTACGGGCTGCCCCACTCCCGCGGGTCGAAGTCGGCGGCCGACTGCGACCAGTCGCCGTCGGCGTCCTTGGCCCGGAAGAAGCCGGTCTCCGGGTCGAACAGGCGCACGTAGTTCTGCGAGCGGTTCAGGTAGTACTCGTAGTTGTCCGCGTACTCCTGGTGGCGCGGGTCGGAGGCGTCGGTGGAGTCCAGCAGCGTCTTCGACATCGTCGCGATGCCGTAGTCGTTGAGGTAGTCCTCCAGCGACCACGACGCGCTCTCGTGCGTCGAGGCGGGCGTGTACCCGAGGAACGTCGCCTGCTCCTGGCCCTTGCGGCCCACGTGCTCGTTCGGCGGGGCCACGGACGCGTTCTTCAGCGCCGCGTCGTACGCCCGCTGGACGTCGATGTCGTCGACGCCCTTGTTCAGCGCGTCGGAGAAGGCGACGTCGGAGCTGGTGCCGGTCATGGAGTTCGCGTAGCCCGGGGCGGACCAGCGCGAGACCCAGCCGCCGTCGTCGTACTGCTGGGTCATCCCGTCGACCATCTCGGCGGCGTCCCCCGGGTAGAGCAGGGAGTACGCGGGCCACGTGGTGCGGTAGGTGTCCCAGAAGCCGTTGTTGACGTAGACCTTCCCGTCGACGACCTTCGCCCCCGTCTTCGTGGCCGTGGTGCCCGCGGGCGCGGGGTCGAGGCTCGTGCCCGACTGGTCCACGTGCTTCCACTCGGGGTCGGCGGCCGTGCCGACGTTCTCGTGCCCGGAGTTCGGGTAGAGGTTCAGGCGGTAGAGGTTCGAGTAGAACGTGGTGAGCTGGTCCTGGGAGGCGCCCTCCACGTCGATGACGCCGAGCTTGGCGTCCCACAGGTCCTGCGCGCGGTCGCGCACCTGCTCGAACGTGTCGTCGCCGGCGATCTCGAGGTCCAGGTTGTGCTCGGCCTGCTCGACGCCGATGAGCGACGTCGCGATCCGCATCTCGACCGTCTTGGTGGTCGAGGTGTCGAACGTCAGGTAGCCGGCCACCTTGTCGCGGCCGCCCGGGTCGAGCTTGCCGCCCGCGGTGGCCGCCCGGTCGAACGTCGCGTAGACGTACATCCGCTTGTAGCCGTTGCTCTGGCTGCCGCCCGCGACGTCCGTGTAGCCGGACAGGGTGCCGGTCTCGGGGTCGAGGGTCAGGCCGCCGTCGTTGCGCACGTTGTCGAACAGGACGTTCGACTCGTCGCCGGTGAACGTGAACCGGAACATCGCCGCGTGGTCGGTGGGCGCGATCTCGGTCTTCATGCCGTCGTCGAACGTGACGCCGTAGTAGTACGGGCGCGCGGTCTCGTTGTCGTGGCTGAAGGTCTTGGCCCGCACGGAGCGGGTCGCGTCCGGCGTGCCGGTCGCGGCGGACGGCATCACCTGGAACATCTGCCGGTCGGCGATCCACGGGCTCGGCTCGTGGCTCAGGTTGAACGACTCGATCTGCGGCCGGTTCTGGCCGTCGTTGTCCTTCTGGTAGGCGTACAGCCAGTTCGTGGACCCGGAGTCGGTCGACGGAGTCCAGAAGTTGAAGCCGTGCGGCACCGCCGTGGCGGGGATGTTGTTGCCGCGTGAGAAGTCGCCGGTGGAGTTGGTGCCGCGCGTCGTCAGGACGTGGTCCGAGGGGTGCTCGGAGGTGTTCTGCGGCGGCGCGTCGGCGAGGGAGATGTCGTCCACCCAGCCGCTGAAGTCGGCGGGCCCGGCCGCGTCGTCGTAGCCGACGAGGACGCGGTCGACCGTCTTGCCGGCGGCGACGGCGCCGAGGTCGCTCTGCACGGCGTTCCACTGGTTGACGTACAGCGACTTCGCGTCGCCCTGGCCCTGGGGGTCGAGGGCGAAGCCGTGGCCGTCGGTGGCCGCGAGGTCGCTGAGGTAGGTCCCGTCGGTGAACGCGAGGTCGACGGCGACGTGGGTGCTCGCGTACGACTGGTCCTTCTCGGACGCCTCGGGGAACACCTTGTACGACAGCTGCGTGTCCTCGCCGACGGGCACGTCGACGTCGAGCACGCGGTTGTACGCGTACCCGCGACCCTCGGCGGTCTGGCTGCCCGCGTAGCGGAGGGCGTGCGTGCCGGTCCAGCCGGCCTGCGTCTTGGCGGCGTAGGCGCTGGCCGGGCCGGTGCCCAGCGTCGTCGCCATCGGGGTGGCCGGGGCGGCCTCGGTGGAGACGAGCCACTCGGCGAGCTGCGTGCCGTCGCTGCCGGAGTTCTCGGTGACCTTGAGGCGGTAGAAGCGGAACGACTGCGGCTTCTCGACGGTGTACCGGCGGGTCTCGAGGCGCTCGGCGAAGCCCTGGTTGGTGCGGGTGTCGAGCGTCGTCCAGGCGTCGCCGTCGTTCGAGCCCTCGAGCTTCCAGGAGCGCGGGTCGCGGTCGGGGGCGTCGCCCGCCGACGCGAGCGCGTAGGTCGCGACGGGGGCGGCCTGCTCGAGCTCGTAGGTCACCGACGGCGTCCGGGAGCCGACCAGCCACTTGGTGCTGACGTCGCCGTCGGCCAGGTTGGCGGCCACCTCGTTCGGGGCGTTCTCGCCGCTGGCGGTCACCTTCGTGACGGAGCCCGTGACGTCGCCGGGGAAGTCGATCGTGCCGGGCTTCAGCCGCTGCACGGACGCGTCGGCGATCTCGACGTCGAGCGCGCCGCTGTTGTGCGTGCGGACCTGGAACTGCGGGCGCCCGCCGCCGCTGGCCGGGCGCGCGATGTCGACGGTCACGGTCTTCGGCTCGGCCGTGAGCGTGACCTCCTCGCCACCGACGTCGCGGTTGCCGTCGTAGACGTTGAGGAACACGGTGCCGCTGCCGCTGAGGGTCACCGACGCGCGCATCGGGACGCCGCGCTCGAGGTCGGGCAGCGGCACCTGGACCCAGGTCTCGCCGGCCGACTGCATCGCCCAGTGCATGGCGGAGTCGCCGGTCGCGGAGGTCGGCTCGAGCGTGCCGGGCACGTTGCCGACGCCGTTCTGGAACGGGCCCTCCCAGGCGAGGGCGTCGGTCGCGTCGCCCAGCAGGTTGTCGCCGACCGGGGTGCTGGGGCTGCGCTCCAGCACGGTGGTGCCGACGACGCCCGACGAGCGGGGGCCGTCGGGGCCCTGCTCGGCCTCGCTGTCCCAGGTGGGCTGCGGGTCGTCGGGCTCGAACGACGTGAAGAACGACCCGCCGTCGCCGGCCGGGGCCGGGGCCGCCGTCGCGACGCCCGCGACGCCGACGCCGGTGGCGCCGAGCGCGAGCGCGAGGACGGGGGAGACGGTGAGCTGCAGGCAGCGGGCGCGCGAGGTGGCGCGGGGCCGCGGCGGGTGGGTCGGGGGTGGGGTGGTCGGGCGTGAAGGCATCAGTGACCTCGTGGCTCGGGGCGGCAGGGTTCGCCACCGACTGACAGCGTTGTCTTTCGGAGCACACCAGACCACAACTCGGGCATTTACTCAATACGAAGGGCGAAACTCGTCTGCGTGGGCGGTGGCGTGCGCGCGGCGTCTGCGCCACGCTCAGGGCCCGTGACCTCCGCTTCGAACGCACGCATCCTGATCCTGGCCGGCCGCGGCCGCCACGAGGACCCCTGGCACGACCACGCCGCGACGTCCCACCGGCTGGCGCTGGTGCTCTCGGCGCTGGAGGTCGGCGGCGGCGCCCCTGAGGTCGTCGTGCGCAGCACGTTCCCCGACGCGCTCGACGACCTCGACGACGTCGACCTGCTTGTCGTCAACGCGGGCAGCCCGTGGCCGGGCCTCCGGGAGGCCGGCATCGGCCCCGACGACGCGGCGTGGGCGCCGTTCCACGCGCGCCTCGACGCGTGGGCGCGCGCCGGCGGCCGGATCCTCGCCGTGCACCAGGCGGCCAACGCGTTCGGCGACCACCCCGCCTGGGAGGAGGTGCTCGGCGGCCGGTGGGTGCCGGGGGCCTCGATGCACCCGCCGCTCGGGCCGACCACCGTGCCGCTCGCCGTGGGCGCCCACCCGATCACGGAGGGCCTGGGGTCCGTCGACGTCGTCGACGAGCGCTACTGCCGGCTGCGCGTGGCGCCCACGTCGCAGGTGCTGGGGTGGGTGGTCGACGACGAGGGCGAGCGGCACCCCGCGGTGTGGGTCGCCGACGGGCACGGCGGGCGCACCGTGTACTCCGGCCTCGGTCACGACGGCCGCTCCTACGACTCGCCGTCGCACGCCGAGCTGCTGCGCCGCGCGGCGACCTGGCTGCTGGAGGGCTGAGCTCGCGCCGGCGAGGGCCCTGGAAGTCTCGACGTGAAGTATCTTGACGTCGAGAAACTTCGACGACGAGGAGACGACATGCGACTGCACCACGTCCAGGTGGCCTGCCCCGCGGGCGGCGAGGACGCCGCCCGCGCGTTCTACGGCGCCGGGCTCGGGCTGACCGAGGTGCCGAAGCCGCCGGAGCTGGCGGGCCGCGGCGGCTGCTGGTTCCGTGGCTACGACGACGCGGGCGCGGTCGTCGCCGAGATCCACGTCGGCGTCGAGGACCTGTTCGCCCCGGCGCGCAAGGCCCACCCGGCGCTCGTCGTCGACGACGTCGCCACGCTCGACGCCGTCGCGGACCGGCTCGAGAGCGCGGGCTTCGACGTCGACCGGACCGAGCGCGCGTCGTTCACCGGCTACGTCCGGTTCCACACCCGCGACGGCGCCGGCAACCGGGTCGAGGTGCTGGCGCCGGCCCAGGCCTAGCCGCACGCCGGCGACGACGAGGGGCGCCCGGGCACGCGCCCGGACGCCCCTCGCACTGTCGTGGGTCAGCGGCCGGCGTTCGCGCCCGCCTCGATCACCTGCTCGTTGATCGCCCGGACCGGGCCGGGGTCGACCTTGATCTCCTTGCGGTCGTAGGTCCACAACCCGTTGAGCTCGGTCTCCAGGTCGGTGACCTGCGTGTAGATCGAGCCGGACAGGTCGTCACCCGCGCGGGCGAGGTAGAACTCGCGCGTGTTGTCGACGTACTTCTTCGTGAGCGCGGCCTTGTCCGCGACGCCGCTGTAGATCGCCGCCGGCGCGCCCGGCCACTGGTGGCCCGGCGTGCGCAGCGTGAACCCGCCGTGCTCGCCGTCCATCGCCATCCGGGTCTCGTCGGGGAACGGCGGGTCGGTGTTGGTGTAGTCGTGGTGGTCGATCACCTCGCCCTTGCCGGAGTCACCCTTGGAGTCGCAGCAGTTCACGCCGCTGTGGGCGTTGACGATTCGGGTGGGGTCGATCTCCTTGACCTCGTCGGCGATCTGGCCGGTGACCTCCCTGTCCCACTCGCCCCAGCCCTCGTTGAACGGGATCCAGCCCACGACCGACGGCGAGTTGTGCAGCTGCGCCATCTCGGCCTTGCCCTGGTCCAGGAAGGCCTGCCGGCCCGCGGCGTCGGTCAGGTCTCCCGAGACGAAGTCCTGCCACACCATCAGGCCCAGTCGGTCCGCGTGGTAGTACCACCGCATCGGCTCGACCTTGATGTGCTTGCGCACCGCGTTGAAGCCGAGGTCCTTCTGCGCCTTCAGGTCGAAGACGAGCGCGTCGTCGCTCGGCTGCGTGTACAGCCCGTCGGGGTAGAAGCCCTGGTCCAGCATCGCGAGAGAGAAGACCGGCTCGCCGTTCAGGACCATCTTCGGCACACCGCCCACCTGCTCGACGCCCACCGACCGCATCGCGAAGTAGCTGCGCATCCGGTCCGTGGTGGCGCCGTCGCGCAGCGTCACGTCGAGGTCGTACAGGTACGGGTCGTCCGGGCTCCACAGGTGGGTCGTGCCGCCGGTCAGCCCCAGCGTGAGCGGCTCGTCGGCGGGCCCGCTCACGCGACCCACCTCCCTGCCGCGGGTGTCGCGGGCCACGGCCGTGACGACGGCGTCCTCGGACGCGCCGGCGGAGACGGCCACGACTTCGAGGCTGTCGTCCTCGACGTCGGGGGTGGTGCGCAGGTCGTCGATCGACGACGCCGGCACCGGCTCCATCCACACCGTCTGCCAGATGCCGGACGACGGCGTGTACCAGATGCCGCTCGGGTCCTGCACCTGCTTGCCGCGCGGCTGGTTCTTCCCCGTGGTGTCGGAGACCGCGACGACGATCTCCTGCGTGCCGCGGCCGCGCAGGGCGTCCGTGATGTCGGCGCTGAACGCCGTGTAGCCGCCGGTGTGCTCGGCCACCTGCTCGCCGTTGACGTACACGGTGGCCCGGTAGTCGACCGCGCCGAAGTTGAGCTTCACGCGCTGGCCCCGCTGCTGCCAGCCCCGGGGCACGGTGACCTCCTTGCGGTACACCATGTGGTCCTCGTGGCGCTCGATCCCGGACAGCTGGGACTCGACGGGGAACGGCACGGTGATCCGCTCGTCGAGGTCCTCGCCGAACGTCGGCGTGGCGCCCGCCTCGGCGGCCTCGAACTGCCACGGCCCGTTGAGGTTGCGCCACTGCGCGCGCTCCTGCTGCGGGCGCGGGTACTCGGGCAGCGGGTGCTTCCGGTCGAGCTTCTCGCCCCACGGGGTCAGGAGGCGGTGGGTCGACTCGTTGGTGGCGTCGCGCAGGATCGCGGGCACCGGCTCGCCGCCGACGACGAGGCCGCCCTCGCCGTCGTAGTCGAACCGGACGCGCTGTCCCTGCTGGACCGGCGCGGAGAGCGAGACCTGGACCTTCGTGTCGTCCTTCGGGTCCACCGCCACGTCCTCGACCGGCATGGGCACGGTGTCGGCCTCGACGGTCAGGTGGTCGGTGAGCGTGCCGAGGTCGGACACCGGCTCCTCGAACCGTGCCGTCAGGAGCGTGCCCTCCTTCTGCGTGGTCAGCTCCACGGGGAAGACCTCGTAGTCATCCGGCGGGGTGAACGCCGAGGTGGGCACGACCTGCTTGTCGATCCCAGGCCCGGACCAGCGCAGGAACAGGTTGGCGCCGCCGACGTCCTGGAACAGCTCCATCCGGAACGTGTGGGCCTCGCCGGCCTCCAGGTGCACGGTCTCGCTGGTCTGCTCCACGTCCCAGTCGCCCACCCAGTGGTCGATGACGGGCTCCTCGTCGAGGAACATCCGGAAGCCGTTGTCGCCGATGGCGTAGAACGTGTAGTCGCCGGTCGCGGGGGCCGTGAGGTTCCCGGTCCACCGGGCGGTGGTGTGCTCGCCCTGGCCGGTGAGCGACTCGAAGGTCGGCACCAGGTTGGGCAGGTCGATGTTCGGGTCGAGGGCGACGCCGCCGAGCTCGGCGAAGTCGTGGGCGTCGGGGGCGGAGGCCGCGAAGTACTCGCCCTTGAGGCCGTGCACCTCGATCTCGTCGGCCCCGGCCGAGGAGGCGGGGGCGGCGGCGAGCCCGGCGAGGGCCGTGGCCGCGGCGGCCAGGGCGGCGTAGACGACACGGCATGGTCGTGACAGCGCTGACATCGAAGACGTCCTTGTCTCTCGGTGGATGGCGTCGTGCAGGTGTCACCGCATCACGGATTCGCCGGGGCAACAACCGGGGGAGCACCGGACGCCGGCGTGGCGCGGTCAGGAGTCCGCGTCGGCCAGCCGCTCGCGCAGGGCCGTGACCTCGGCCTCCAGCCGCGCCGCGTCCCGGTACCGCACGATGCCCGTACGGACGACGAGCCCGGCGCGCTCCTCGTCGCATCCGAGCAGGGCGGCGACGCGGGCGACGGCGTCGTCGTCGGAGCCGGCGGAGAGGACGGCGTCGATGACCTCCGTCAGCCGGCCCCGGGCGGCGAGCAGGGTCGACATCGTGGCGAGTTGGTCCCGTGCCGCACGGTCGAGGTCGCCCGGGTCCCGGCGTGCAGGTGCGGCCGTGCGTCGCCGCGCGATGTCGTCGGCGGTCAGGTCCACGCTCAGGGGAGCCTCCGTCCCGAGGCCGATCCCGGGGAGCACAGCGTCGACGAGCGTCGGGCCGGGCCGTGCGCGAGACCACTCGCCGCCGCCGATCTGCACCGGCAGCCGCGCGTAGTCGCCGGGGCCGAGCGGGACGGCGAAGCGCTGGCTGCCGAAGAGGGCGAAAGCGAAGCCGTCGCGCTCCTCCCCGGCGGACCGGAGCAGACCCACCGCGAGGAGGTGCTGGTCCTTCCGCGCCGCCCAGGGCTCGGTGCCTGCGTTGACGAGGTCGACGGCGAGGTGGTCGAGGTCGGGGGCGGCGACGGTCGGGCCCGCCCAGCGCAGGACCAGGCCGGGCGCGGCCTCGGAGGCGATCGGGAAGGGGCGGCTCGGCGGGGTCATGTGCCGAGCATCCCAGGCGCCCCCGGTCGCGCAAGGCGGCCGGCGGCGGGTCAGGACGCGCCGGCGAAGCCCGCCTGGCGCCACGCCTCGTAGACGACGATCGATGCGGCGTTGGTGAGGTTCAGCGAGCGCCGACCCGGCAGCATCGGGATCTTGACGAGGTCGGTGACGCGCGGGTGCTCCATCGCCTCGTCGGGCAGGCCGGTGGGCTCGGGCCCGAAGAGCAGCACGTCCCCGGGCCGGAACGCGACGTCGGTGTACGTGGTGGTCGCGTGCGCGGTGAACGCGAAGACGCGGGCGCCCGGCAGGGCGTCGAGCGCGGCGTCGAACGACGGGTGCACGTCCATGACGGCGAGGTCGTGGTAGTCGAGGCCGGCGCGCTTGAGCTTGGCCTCCGACAGGTCGAAGCCGAGCGGCTCCACGAGGTGCAGGCGGGCGCCGGTGACGGCCGCCAGCCGGATGGCCGAGCCCGTGTTCCCGGGGATCCGCGGCTCGTAGTAGACGACGTGGGCGAACGGGGACGGCGGGGCGGCGGGCTGGTCGGGCACGGCCCGATTCTCCCACCCCGGCCGTCGCGGCCTGGCTAGCCGCTCTCGCCGTTCCGCTCCCACTCCGCCGCGGCGGCCTCGGAGTCCGGCGCCCCGCCGCCCATCGCGACGACGTCGCCGCCGAGGGAGAAGTCCACCCAGCCGGAGTGGTAGTCGTCGGAGGTCGAGACGGAGACGCGGGGCGCGCTGGGCTTCTCGTCCGCGAACACGTTGCGCTCGACGCGCAGGGACGGAGCCTCCTCGTCGATGCCGGTGAGCCGCCCTGCCTCGTCGACGAGGCCGGGCAGCGTGGCCCAGTCGACCTCGGTGGCGTCGAACAGCTCGCCCGGCACGTCCTTCGGGTCCGGCTGGATGAGCGACGGGCCGGTGCGCTCCGCGGAGCCGTCGCGGTACTGCCACTCGTCGGTGGTGGTGGCGCCGGGCGACGTGGGCGCGGTGACGACGACGAACTGGTCGTACACGCCCACGTCGGTGACGTCCGGGCCGGACAGGGCCAGGACGGCCTCCATCGCGGGCGCCAGGTTGCCGGGGGTGAGCATGGACGTCTCGGCGGCGGCCGCGGCGTCGCTCTCGGCCCGGATCTCGTCGATCGAGCTGCCCCGGAGCAGCTGGGCGGCCTCGGCCCACGCCGGGTAGAGCGCGGCGACGCCGCCCAGCACGGCCAGCACCGGGAAGACGACGAACGGGACGCGCCGGATCGAGCCGGGCGCCCGCCCCTGGCGCGGGGCCGCCCAGACGTCGGCGAGGGGCGCCTCGCGCACCTGCCGGTCGTCCGCCGCGCGGGCCGCCCACTCGGGGGCGGGGGAGTCGTCGATCGCGACCTCGGGGCGCTCGGGGTCGAGCTGCGTCACGACGAGGACCGCCCCGGGCTGCATGGACGGCAGGTGCGCCAGGTTCACGACCCGTCGGGTGGTGGTGCGGTACGGCCCGCGGCCCTGGCGCGGCACCACCAGCAGCTCGACGTCGCACACGGGCTGGTCGTTGACGCTGGACCCGGTCGCGTCGATGCGCACCACGCGGGCCAGCGTCGTGCGTCCGGCCGCCCGGGCCGCGGCCACCTGCCGGGGGTTGGTGACGCCCATCGACCCCACGACGCTGCCGATGATGGTCAGCGGCAGGCAGATGCTGGCCACGACGATCGACACGATCAGCAGGGTCGTGTAGAGCGCGTCGCCCGTGAGGGCGTCACCGAGGATCGACGCCGCCAGGACGCCGAGGGACAGGGCGAACAGGCAACGGATCACCGCCACATTCTGCCTGGTCGCGGGGCCGCCACCGGCCGGACCTCGGGCGCGACGGGCGTACGATGGCGGCATGTCGATGCGCGCGTGCTGGTGGTGGCTGCCTCCGCAGCCGTGACCCGACGCGCCCACCAGCACCCGTCCCGAGCTGCCTGTCGCAGCCGGGACGTTCTCGTGTCCGGGCCGGACCGACGGGCGGCGAACCCTGAGAAGGAGCCGCACCATGTCCGTCCTGTCCGCCCCCACCGCCCCCACCGCGCCGGCCGTCCCCGGATCCACCCCGGCCCCCGCCGTCGCGCCCGCGGCCACCGCGAGCGCCGCCGTCGCGCAGGCCCGCTCGGCCGAGATCGAGGCCGAGATCGCCCGCGACCCGGGCCGGTTCCGCGTCCTCACCGGCGACCGCCCGACGGGCGCCCTGCACCTGGGCCACCTGCTCGCCACCCTCGACAACCGGGTGCGGCTGCAGGACGCCGGGGTCGAGGTGGTCCTCGTCGTCGCCGACTACCAGGTCATCACCGACCGGGACGACGCCGGCGACCTGCCCGCCGTCGTGCGCGAGGTGGTGCTCGACTACCTCGCCGCGGGCATCGACCCCGCCCGCAGCACCGTCTTCACGCACTCGGCCGTGCCGGCGCTGAACCAGCTGCTCCTGCCGTTCCTGTCGCTGGTGAGCGTGGCCGAGCTGGAGCGCAACCCCACCGTCAAGGCGGAGGCCGCGGACGCCGAGAAGCGGCAGGGCCGCGGCATGTCCGGGCTGCTGTTCACCTATCCGGTGCACCAGGCCGCGGACATCCTGTTCTGCCACGGCAACCTCGTGCCCGTGGGGCTGGACCAGCTGCCGCACCTCGAGACCACGCGGACGGTCGCGCGCCGGTTCAACCAGCGCTACGCGGCCGCGAGCCCGTACTTCCCGGAGCCGGAGGCGCTGCTCACGCCGTCGTTGACGGTGCTGGGGAACGACGGGGCCAAGATGAGCAAGTCGCGGGGCAACGCGCTGGAGCTGCGGGCCTCGGAGGACGACACGGTCCGTTTCTTCCGCCGCGCCCGCACCGACTCCGACCGACACATCGCCTACGACCCGGACGGGCGGCCCGAGGTGGCGAACCTGCTGCGGATCGGAGCGCACTTCGCCGGCATGACGCCGCAGGAGCTGGCCGACCAGGTGGGCGACGCGGGCGCGGGGCGTCTCAAGGCGGTCGTGACGGAGGCGGTGGTGGAGGGGCTGCGGCCGCTGCGCGAGCGGCGGTCCGCGCTCGCCGCCGACGGTCCGGCCGTCGTCCGCGACGTCCTCGCGCGGGGCAACGCGCGGGCGAACGAGGTCGCCGACCGCACGCTCGCCGACGTCCGCGAGCTCATGGGGACGGTGTACTGCTGACCGGCAGATCGACAGGATGGGCTCCGCCTGTCGATTTCCGCCGGGCCGTTCGACGAGTAGGTGTCAGCACGAACCACGATGGAGGGAACGATCATGGCCCAGTACGCGATCCTGCTCTACGAGAACGCGGTGGCCGGCTCCGGCGAGGAGCACGACCGGCACGCGGACGACCTGGCCCGGGCGGGCGTGATGACGGCGGCGTTCGCGCTGCAGCCGTCGGAGACGGCGACGACGGTCAGCGGCGACACCGTCACCGACGGGCCGTTCGCCGAGGCCAAGGAGGTCATCGCGGGCATCTACGTCGTCGAGGCGCCCGACCTCGACGCGGCGCTGGAGATCGCCGGCCGGTGCCCGTCGGCGGTGCACGGCGGCACCGTCGAGGTGCGGCCGGTCGCGGCCGGCGGGGTCGTCGAGGCGCCCGGTGCGTGACCGTTCCACCGTCGAGGCGGTGATCGCCGACGTGCACCGTCGCGAGTGGGCCCTGCTGCTCGCCGCGACGGTGCGCGTCGCGCGCGACGTCGACCTCGCCGAGGAGTGCGTGCAGGAGGCGTACGCCACGGCTCTGGTGCGCTGGGTCGAGGACGGCGTCCCGCGCAACCCGGCCGCCTGGCTCACCACCGCGGCCAAGCGGCGCGCGCTGGACGCCGTGCGTCGCGAGCGGACGTTCCGCGACAAGCTGCCGCTCCTGCTCGAGGCGGACGACGACGCCGACCCCGCGGACGAGGTGGCGGGCGCCGACGAGGCCGCGGCCGCCGCGGCGAGCGCGGCGGTGGTGCCGGACGACCGGCTGCGGCTGGTGTTCCTGTGCTGCCACCCGGCGCTCGCGCCCGAGGCGCAGCTCGCCCTCACGCTGCGCCTGGTGTGCGGGGTGGCGACGGCGGACGTCGCGCGGCTGCTCCTGGTGCCGGAGGCGACGATGGCGGCCCGGCTGACGCGCGCGAAGAAGAAGATCTCGCTGGCGCGCATCCCCTTCCGGATGCCGCGTGCCGCCGAGCTGCCCGACCGGCTGCGACCCGTGCTCGGCGTCGTGCACCTGCTGTTCACCGCCGGGCACGCCGCGCCGTCCGGGCCGTCCCTGGTGCGGGGCGACCTTGCGGACGCCGCGCTGCACCTGGCCCGGACGTTGCGCGCCCTGATGCCGGACGAGCCGGAGGTGGCCGGGCTGCTGGCCCTGCTGCTTGCCACCGACGCGCGGCGCGCCACGCGCGTCGACGCCCACGGGCAGCCGCTGCGGCTGGAGGACCAGGACCGCACGCGGTGGGACCGCGACGCGGTCGTGGAGGCGCAGGGCCTCGTCATCGACGGGCTGCGGCGCGGCGCCTCCGGGCGCTACGTCCTGCAGGCCGCGATCGCGGCGCTGCACGCCGAGGCCCCGACCTACGCCGACACCGACTGGCAGCAGATCGTCACGTTCTACGACCGGCTGCTCGCGGCGTGGCCGACGCCGGTCGTGGCGCTGAACCGCGCGGTCGCGGTGTCCATGGCGGACGGCGCCGGGGTCGCCCTGGGCCTGGTGGACGAGCTGGCGGGTGCGGACGAGCTGGCCCGCTACCACTACCTGCCGGCCGTCCGGGCCGACCTCCTGGAGCGGCTCGGCCGGGTCGACGACGCGGCGGCGGAGTACCGCCGCGCCCTCGAGCTCGTGGACAACGACGCCGAGCGCGCCTACCTCGAGCGTCGGCTCGGGGAGGCCGTGTGACGACGCGCCGGCGGCGGGAGCCTTGCGGCCCTGACATGCCTCGGGTCGGCAGTTCGTGCTCGGGTCGGCAGTCCGAGCTGCCG
>NZ_JBHWYY010000026.1:0-55392 GCF_042728595.1 Isoptericola sp. NPDC060185
CCCCTTTTTCGGAAACGAATCAGGGCCAAACGCCCGCTCACAGCGTCAGGCGGCGGTCGTCGAGGCGGCGTCCTCCCCGAGCTCCTCGTCGCACTTGCGCGTCACGACGAGCACCGGGCAGGCGGAGTGGTGCAGCACCGCCTGGCTGGTCGAGCCGAGCAGCAGGCCGCGGAAGCCTCCACGGCCCCGCGAGCCGACCACGACGAGGTCGGCGCCGGTCGAGAACTCGGTGAGGAGCTCCGCTCCCGTGCCGTCGAGCACGTGCCGCTTGATCGTGACGCCGGGGTTGGCGTCCTGCGCCCGGTCGACCGTGACGTCGAGGCCGGCCTTGACGTCGGCGAGGACCGTCTCGTGGTCGATCTGCGACGGAAGCCAGGCGAGGATGCCTGCGCCGCCACCGAGCGGCACCCCGGCCACCGCCACCAGCTCGGCGTCCCACGCCTTCGCCTGCGCGACCGCGTGCTTGAGGGCCACCTCGGCGGAGGGCGACCCGTCGACCCCGACCACGATGCGCCGCACCTCGTGGACGACGTCACCGTCGCGCCGCTCGGCGGCTTCGGCACCGTCGTCGCCGCCGCGGTACGGCACGACGACCGTCGGGCAGTGCGCGTGCGCGGGCAGCGCCGACGAGACGGTACCGAGCAGCCGCTCCGTGAACCCGCCCTTGCCCCGCGTGCCCACGACGGCGAGCGCGTGCTCCCGGGACATCTCGACGAGCACGCCCGCCGCGTCGCCGGTCGCGACGGTGCCCTGCACGGGCACCCCGGCGGCAGCCACCCGCGCCTCGGCCTCGGCGAGGACCGCCTTGGCGCCCTCCTGGATCGCGGTGTCGTCCAGCGCCGCGTACCCGCCGTCGAGCGACGCAGCCGTGAACGACGGCAACGAGTAGGAACAGACGACGTGCAGCCCCCACCCCACGCGCCGCGCGTACGCGGCGGCCCAGTCGAGGGCGTGCAGGCTTGCTGCAGACCCGTCAACACCTACCAGGACGACCTCAGGCCGTGTCATCTTGCGCCTCCTGTCCGCTGGCGAGGAGCCCGCCCTCGTCATCGAGGGCGCCTGGTTCAAGCGTAGCGAAAGGTTGGCGCAAGGCACAGCAAAGCGCCCCGGTACCGAGGTACCGGGGCGCTCTTGCGGCGCGGGTCAGGCCTGGACGCGCAGGAACGTCGGGCTGGACTGCCAGATGTCCCGGATGCGGGTGTCCCAGCCGTCGGGGCGGGAGGCGTCGATCTGCTGGCCGTTGCCGATGTAGATCGAGATGTGACCCGGGGACCAGATGAGGTCGCCCGGCTGCGCCTCGGAGGCCGAGACCACGGAGACGTTCGAGGCGTAGCGGATCGCGCTCGACTGGTGCGGGAGGCTGACGCCGACCTGCGCGTACACGTAGGTGACGAGGCCCGAGCAGTCGAAGCCGGCCGGGGTGGAGCCACCCACGACGTACGGCGTGCCGATGTAGCGGTGCGCGATGGAGACGACCTGGGCGCCGATCGACGAGCCCGACACCGTGGTGGAGGCCGCCGGGGCCTCCGTGCGCTCCACGGAGCGGGAGACGGTCTCGGTGCGCGTCTCGACGACGGGCTCCGGCTCCGGCTCCGGCTCAGGGGCCGGGGTGATCTTGGCACCGGAGACGACCTTCTTGCTCAGCGTCTCGACGTCGACCTTCGCCTTGGCCTGGACGGTGACGACCGGAGCCGCCTCCAGGGCCTCGCGGGCCTGGTCGCTCAGAGCGCCCAGGTCGACGGTGCTGAGCTTCTTCGACGCGTCGTGGTCGACCGGGGCCGCCTGCGCGGCACCCGCGCTGGCGAAGGTCGAGACGATCAGTCCGCCGGCAGCGGCGACGACGGCGGCGCGGCGGCCGGTCGCGGTCTGGACCAGCCCGCCGAGCGGACGGCGCGCGGCGCGATGCCGGGCGCGCGTGGTACGTGCGTTCACGTGTTCCCTCTCCTGTCGCCTACGAAGTCAGCTGTCGGGTTCGGGTGGGAGAAATCACCCGGCCGCGCGGACCGAAGTCCGTGTGGCTTCACCCCAAGGACACCGTGGTTCTGGTGCCCGGAAGTGGGTCCCCCGCCCCTGCCAGGAGGTTGCGGTTCTCGACCGGCGGCAGGGCTCGGCGTTCCGGTCGAGAATCGGCGGGTCACCGCCGAATGGATGACACCGTAGCGGACCGGCGCGGCAATGTCACGTTTCGATCACAGGTCCTGTGGACAGCCCGTCGCGAGGCGCGTCGGCCCAGGTCGAACCGGTTCCCGGGGCATGACGAAGCCCCGCCACGCGGAGGCGTGGCGGGGCGTCGTCAGGACGCATCGGACGGACTCAGCCGACGCGGATGAACGTGGGGCTCGACTGCCAGATCGCGCGGTACTTCACGACGTCGCCCGGCTTCGGGGCGTCGATCTGCATGCCGTTGCCGGCGTAGATCGCGACGTGGCCCGGCGTCCAGATGAGGTCGCCCGGCTTCGCGGCCGAGGCGGAGACGACGGTGCCGGCGTAGCGCTGCGCCGACGAGGTGCGCGGGAGGTTGATGCCGACCTGCGCGTAGACGTACTGGGTCAGACCCGAGCAGTCGAAGCCCGACGGGCTGCTGCCGCCGGAGACGTACGGGACGCCCACGTAGCGCATCGCGATGGACACGATGGCCGAGCCGTTGGCCGAGGCCGGGACAGCGGTCTCGACGGCGGTGCGGTCCTCCGAGCGCGAGGCCGAGTCCGTGGACCGGGAGTCCGTGCCGGCGGAGTCGGCGGTCGTCGTGCTCGAGACCTGCTCGACGACGGGCTCCGGCTCGGGGGCCGGGGTGATCTTGGCGCCCGCCGCGATCTTGGCGGTGAGCTTCTCGACGTCGACCTTCGCCTTGGCGTCGACGGTGACGACCGGGGCGGCCTCGAGGGCCTCGCGCGCCTGGTCGGTCAGCGCGCCGAGGTCGACGGTGCTGAGCTTCTGGGCGGCGTCGGTGTCGACCGGGGCGGCCTGCGCGGCACCCGCGCTGGCGAAGGTCGAGACCAGGAGGCCACCGGCGGCGGCGACGACGGCCGCGCGGCGACCGGCGGCACCCGTCGGGGCGATGGCGATCGGGCGACGGGCGGCGCGATGCCGGCCCTGGCTCGTGCGTGCGGTCACGTGTCTACCTCTCCTGTCGCCTGCGAGGTCAGCTGTCGGGTTCGGGTGGGAGAAACACCCGGCCTTCCGGGCCCGAGTCCAGGCCCTTTCGGCTTCACCCCGAGGACGTCGTCACCGACGCCCGAAGTGGGTCCCCCGCTCCTGCCGTGCGGATGTCCGTGGAGCTCGGCCGGTGGCAGGGTTCGGCGTCCGGTCGAGCGCCCACCGGCTGTGCACCGGCGAGCGCCCCCGACCGTACCGGAAGACCCGGGGCGATGTCACGCTGCGGTCACGATCTGGCGCGCCGGCGCTGCCGGGGCGTCCCCGCGCTGGTCAGCGGCTCGCGACGAAGAGGTGCCGCGCCAGCTCCTCGGGCAGGTCAAGCACGACGCCCGACCCCTCGACCTCGACCGTGACGTCGTCGCCGGCGGCCCGCGCCGTGATCTGCGCCCCCGGGACGAGCCCGGACTCGGCCAGGCGGGCCAGCAGCTCGATGTCCACCTGGAGGGGCTCGGCGATGCGCTGCAGCACCAGGTCCTTGCCCTCGCCGTCGACCTCGCCCGCGACGCGCGCCGCGGCCAGCACCGCCGGCAGCGACTGCACGCCCTCGAGGAAGGGCACGTCCTTGTACTGCTCGCCCAGCTCCGACAGCCCGGGGATCGGGTTGCCGTACGGGTCGGCGTGCGGGTGGTCGAGCAGGGTCACGAGGCGCTTCTCGACGAGGTCGCTCATCACGTGCTCCCAGCGGCACGCCTCGGTGTGCACGTGCTCCCAGTCGAGCTTGATGACGTCCGTGAGGAGCCGCTCGGCGAGGCGGTGCTTGCGCATCACGCGGGTCGCCTTGGCCTGCCCGGCCTCGGTGAGCTCCAGGTGCCGGTCCCCCGTGACGACGACGAGCCCGTCACGCTCCATGCGCGCCACCGTCTGCGACACCGTGGGGCCGGAGTGCCCCAGGCGCTCCGCGATCCGGGCGCGGAGCGGCGGGATGCCCTCCTCACCGAGCTCGTAGATCGTCTTGAGGTACATCTCCGTGGTGTCGATCAGGTCGGTCACGTCCACTCCCGTCTTTCGGCGCGGCCTAGTCTATTCGCACGCGTGGGCGCAGGCGGGGTCGCGCGGCGCCGTCGTGCGTGCTCCCCGCGCCATCCTGCCCTGCGCCACCGACGACCCGCTCCCCCGCCCGGAACCGGAGACACCATGCCCGCCGCGCCGACCGTGCCTGCCCAGCCGACCCTCGTCATCCCGCCGTCGCTCCTGCCGGGCGACGGACGGTTCGGCTCCGGCCCGTCCAAGGTCCGCTCCGCGCAGGTCGCCGCGCTCGCCGCCGCGGGCGACCCCGCGGCGCCCGTCCTCGGCACCTCGCACCGCCAGCCGCCGGTCAAGGACCTGGTGCGCCGCGTGCGCGCCGGGCTGGCCGACCTGTTCGCCCTCCCCGACGGCTACGAGGTGGCCCTCGGCAACGGCGGGTCCTCCGCCTTCTGGGACGTCGCGACGGCGTGCCTGGTCGAGCGGCGCGCGCAGCACGCCGTGTTCGGCGAGTTCGGCGGCAAGTTCGCGGCCGCGACCACCCGCGCCCCGTTCCTCGCCGACCCGGACGTCGTCCGGGCCGAGCCCGGCACGGTCGCCCGGCTGCGGCGCGAGGACGGCGTCGACGTCTACGCGACCCCCCACAACGAGACCTCCACCGGCGCGATGGCGCCCGTGCGCCAGGTGCAGGACGCGCGGGCCGACGGCGCGCTGCTGCTCGTGGACGCGACGTCGGGCGCGGGCGCGCTGCCCGTCGACCTCGCCGACACCGACGTCTACTACTTCGGCCCGCAGAAGGTGTTCGCCGCGGACGGCGGCCTGTGGCTGGCCGCGCTCTCGCCCGCCGCCGTCGAGCGGGCCGAGCGGGTCGAGGCGACCGCCGGGACGGCCACCGGCCGGTGGGTGCCGGAGTTCCTCTCCCTGACGACGGCGCTCGCGAACTCGCGGCTCGACCAGACCCTCAACACGCCCGCCGTCGCGACCCTCGTGCTCCTGGCCGAGCAGGTCGAGTGGCTCGTGGAGCAGGGCGGGCTCGCCTGGTCGAGCGCGCGGTGCGCGGAGTCGGCGGGCGTGCTCTACGACTGGGCCACGGCCCGCGACTGGGCGACGCCGTTCGTCGCCGACCCGGCGGAGCGTTCCACCGTCGTCGCGACGATCGACCTCGACGACGCGATCGACGCGACGGCCGTCGTGCGCACCCTGCGCGAGAACGGCGTCGTCGACGTCTTCCCGTACCGCAAGCTCGGCCGCAACCAGCTCCGCGTGGGCGTCTTCCCCGCCGTCGAGCCCGACGACGTGCGCGCCCTCACCGCCTGCGTCGACCACGTCGTGGAGCACCTCGGCTGACGGCGGCGGCCGGCCCGGCCTCGCGGGAGCCGGCAGACCTGCAGATCAGGAGCCATTTTTCACCCGCTAGGTCACGGGCTGATAACGTGCCGCCTCGTCCTGTTCGGGCGAGGATGCCGGGAGGCCCCCCATGCCGGAGATGCACCATTTCACCTACGGGTTGATCACGCCCGTGCTCGCGTACGTCGCGTCCTGCCTCGGTGCGGCCACCGGCCTGTCGGCCACCTCCCGCGCCCGCGCGGCCACCGACACCAAGACCCGCGCGGTCTGGCTGCTCGTGGGCGCCCTCGCCATCGGCGGCACGGGCGTCTGGGTGATGCACTTCATCGCCATGCTCGGCTTCACGGTGACGGACATGCCGATCAACTACGACATCCCGCAGACGGTGCTCAGCGCCCTGGTCGCGGTGGTGGTCGTCGCGATCGGGCTCTTCATCGTGGGGTTCGCCGGCGACCGGCCGGTCTGGCTCGTCTCCGGCGGCATCGTCGCGGGGCTCGGCGTCGCGACGATGCACTACATGGGCATCGCTGCCATGCGGATGTCCGGCGGCATGGAGTTCTCGATGCCGGTGGTCGGGCTGTCCGTGCTCATCGCGATCGTCGCGGCGACGGCGGCCCTGTGGCTCAGCGTCAACGTGCGTGGCAGGGGCGCGACGCTGGGCGCGGCCCTCATCATGGGCGTGGCCGTCAGCGGCATGCACTACACCGGCATGGCCGCCCTGACCATCACCGGCACCCCGGGCGTCCCCACCAGCGGCACGACCGCCATCGACCTGCTCGGCCCGCTCATCCTCGGGATCGCGGCACTCACGGTGGCGCTGGTCTTCGTGGTCCTCATGTGGCCCACCGAGGACGAGATGCGCGACCAGCAGGAGTTCGAGGCCCGGATGCGGCGGCGGGCGGGCACGTCCGGGCACGCCACCCGGCACGCCGCGCGGCGCGAGCCGACGCCGCGCCACTGACGGTCGGCCACCGAGGCCGGCCGACGACTGCTCAGGCCGAGGTCGGCACCCGCTCGGCGTCGGCCCGGCTGAGCTCGCGGCGCACGCCGTCGCGGGTCGTTGCGCCCTGCAACGCTTCGCGGTCGAGGTAGACGACCTCGAGGTGCGGACGGCTCAGCACGCGGTAGCGGACCCGCAGGTGCCAGCGGCGCACGGCCCACACCGTCGCCGCGGCGGCGACGAGGAAGGTCGCGATCGACCCGACGAGGATCGACCAGCGGGGCCCCCAGGCCTCGCCGATCCAGCCGACGATCGGCGACCCGATCGGCGTCGCACCCTGGAAGATCATCACGTAGAGCGCGATGACGCGGCCGCGCATCGCGGGGTCGGTGGAGACCTGCAGCGCGCTGTTCGCGGCCGTCATCATCGTGAGCGACGACAGCCCCACGGGGATGCACGCCACCACGAACGACGCGTAGGTGGGCATGAGGCCGAGCACCGCCGTCGAGATCGCGAAGGCGAACGCGGACCCGATGACGAGGCGCACGCGCGGGCGGTCGCGACGCGCGGCCAGGAGGGCGCCGGCGAGGGAGCCGATCGCCAGGACCGAGCCGAGGATGCCGTACTCCCCCGCGCCGCGCCCGAACTCGACGCGCGCCATGAGCGCCGAGGTGAGCTGGAAGTTCAGGCCGAAGGTCGACACCACGAACATCACGACCATGATCACGACGATGTCGGAGCGCCGGCGCACGTACTGCACGCCCTCGCGGATCTGCCCCTTGGCCCGCCGCGGGGCGGGCTGCGGCCGCAGCTCGCGCACGCGCATGAGCGCCAGGGCCGCGATCGTCGCGCCGAAGGTGACGCCGTTGATGACGAACACCCAGCCGGCGCCGACGGCCGCGATGAGCAGGCCCGCGACGCCCGGGCCGATGAGCCGCGCGGCGTTGAACGACGCGCTGTTCAGCCCGACCGCGTTGGGCAGCTTGTCGGCGGGCACCATGTCGGCGACGAAGGTCTGGCGGGCGGGGTTGTCCAGCGCGGACACGACGCCGAGCAGCAGGGCGAACACGTAGACGTGCCACAGCTCGGCCCGGCCGGAGAGCACGAGCGCGCCGAGCCCGAGCGCGAGCACGCCCATGCCGCCCTGCGTGGCCATGAGGAGGCGGCGGCGCGGCAGCCGGTCGGCCAGCACGCCCGCCCACGGGGAGAGCAGGAGGAACGGGAGGAACTGGAGCGCCGTGGTGAGGCCGACGGCGATGCCGGAGTCGTCGCTGAGGTCGGTGAGGACGATCCAGTCCTGCGCGATGCGCTGCATCCACGTGCCGACGTTGGCGACGAGGGCGGCCGAGAACCAGATGCGGTAGTTCGTGTACTTGAGGGAGGAGAAGGTGGCGCTCATCGATCGAGCTCCCCGGTCGGTTCGTCGCTCGCGGGGGCCACGGATCTCCTTCTCCTCGGGTGGGTCGTCTCCCTGAGCAACAGGGTATCGAATCGTTCTATTCCTTGCCCTGCGGTGACCCGTGCCACGTCGTCGCCGGGGTCGAGTACGGTATGCGCCGTGCGCACCGAGATGTCCCTCGCGGAGACCCTGAACGAGCTCGGCCTCCTCGGAGGTCGAACCCTGCCCCGCTTCGTCACGTCCGTGGGCGGGGCCGGCGACCAGCTGGAGGTCGTCGCCGACGCCCGCGCGGTGAAGAACCTGCCCGGGCCTCTCAAGCTCGCCACCCGCCTGGTCCCCGCGGTGCGCTCGCGCCTGCGGGTCGAGAGCTTCGACGGCGGCGTCGCGGTGCTCACGGTGGACGCGAGCGCGGGCGGCCTCCCCGCGCACAAGCTCCTGGGGCTGGCGGCGAACCGCATCGAGTCCGTCCTCGCGGCCAAGGGCCTGCCCGCCGGCTCCGTGCAGCTGCGCAGCGACGCGCGGATCGCCCTCGACGTGCAGCGGCTGCTCGCCGCGCGCTACCCCGGCACCGTGGTGCAGGGCATGACGTTCGCCGACGGCCGCGTCGCCGTCGACACCGCCGCCTGACTCTCGTCCCTCGTTGTGGGTGCTCAGCCGCGGGCGGCGATCTCGGCGGCGAGGCCGGAGGCGTCGAGGTAGTCGTCCCACCGGTAGGCGACGACCTTCGCGACACGGGGCCGCGCCAGCGCGACCTGCCGGTCGAGGGTCGCGAGGTCGGTCGACGCCCGGTCGCCCACCCGCCCCGTCGGCCGGAATGCCTCGACGTTCGCCCACAGGGTGACGCCGCGCACCGCCGCCGCCTCCGCGTAGAGCGTCGCGGTCGAGCCGGCGTACGCCTCCTCGTAGGTGGTGTCGCCGACGATGCCGCGCAGGTCCGCCCGCACCGGCTCGTCCCGCTCGGCGGGGGTGAAGACGCCCACCCGGCCGGTGCCCCCGCCGTCCTGCGGCGCGAGGACCATCGTGACGCCCGCGCGGGTGTCCGCGATCCGCTGCAGCGCCGGGCGGACGGCGGCGACCGGCACGGCGCCGCGTCGCAGGTCCGCGTACGGGCTGACCACCACCCGCTGCTTGTCCCGCGGGAGCCGGAAGCCGACGATGCGGTGCTGCATCTCGTACACCCGCAGGTTGGGGGCCCACGTCGCGGCGTCGGTGAAGACGGCCGTCTCCAGGGTCTGGTAGGCGCCGGCGAAGCCCGGGCTGCGGCCGAACTTCCTGTTCCAGTCCGCCAGGACGCGGGACGTGAACCCGCCGAGGGTCTGCGTGTACGAGTCGTCGGCGACGTAGGGCACGTCCGGGTCCGGCGCGGGCTTCGGCATCCCCAGGTAGACGGACATCCCGAACAGCGCGGCGTCCGCGACCAGGAGCGCGTCCGGGTCCGCCCCGGAATCGTCGAAGGCCACCACGAGGTCGTAGGTGCGGCTCGGCGAGTCGCAGTCGCTGTACCCGCCTTCTACCGGCAGCAGCCACCAGGTGAAGACGCCGGCCGCCGTCGTCGAGCGCCCGTCGCGGCCGGGGCAGAACAGCGCGGCGTCGCCGAACGTCGTCCGGCCGCCGTAGGTGTAGACGTGCCGCACGGAGCCGCCGCCCGTGCGCGAGACCGCGTGCCGGTAGCCGTCCGCGCCGTCCACCGTGAACCCGTCGAACGGGGCGTCGGCCCCCGGGCGCAGGTCCGCCGGAGCGGCCGGCGTGAGCTGGGCGCCGAACGTGACGAGCGTGTCCGCGCCGATCGCGTGCGCCCCCTGCACGGTGGCGCGCGTCGCGCAGCGGGACGGGGAGGTGAAGGCGAAGTAGCCCGTGACGGCGGAGGCCGCGCGCACCGTGCGGTCGGGGCGGTCCAGCCGCTCGCCACCGGGGCACGTGGGCGCAGGGCTCGACGTCGGGTCCGGTGACCCGGGCGGCGTCGCGCCGGACGCCAGGGGCGATGCCTCGGCCGACGACGCCGACGACGGGTCGGGCCCCGACGACGGCGGCGCCGGCCGGGAGCACGCGAGGAGCGTGAGCGCCATCGTCGCGGCCAGCAGCGTCGCGGCCGCCCGCCGCGCCGGGGAGGTCGTCCGTGCCGGGGACGTCATCCGCGGCCCCGCCGCTACTTGACGGTGGCGGGGAGCACCTCGAGGTCGTCGGCGTGCTTGTCGACGTACTTCGCGGCCTTGTCCTTCGCGATCGACGCCATCAGCGGGTCGAACCGGTCGCGGTCGAGCACGACGATCGACTGCCCGTCGTCGCTGCGGCCCGTGCCCGAGTAGGGCGCCGTCATGAAGGTGACGTCGTTGGTGCTGAGCCCGCGCGCGCTCATGTAGAGGTTGCGCATCCGGTCGATCGTGAAGCCGTCGTCCGCCGCCACCGACTTGCTCACCGTGGTGAAGAAGGACGTCATCATGCTGACGTCGTTCCGGTTGTTGTTCACCTTCGCGAGGATGGCGCGCATCCAGTTCTGCTGGCGCTGCACGCGGCCGAAGTCGCCGTTGACGAGGCCGTGGCGCTGCCGGGTGTACGCCAGCGCCTCCTCGCCGGACATCATGTGCAGGCCCTTGGAGAAGAAGACCTGCTTGCCGTCGCCGATGTCCTCCGGCACGCGGATGCGCACGCCGTCGAGGGCGTCGGTCATGGCGGTGAACGAGTCGAAGTCCGTCACGACGAAGTGGTCGATCTTCACGCCCGTGAGGTCCTGCACGGTCTGGATCATCAACGACGGGCCGCCGTAGGAGAACGCCGCGTTGATCTTCGCCTGGCCGTGCCCGGGGATGTCCACCCACGAGTCGCGCGGGATGGAGACGACCTGCGCGCTCTCGCGGTCGGCCGGCAGGTGCACCAGCATGATCGCGTCGGTGCGCTGCGCGCCGGCCTTCCACTGCGACGGGTCGCCGGCGGAGATGCGGCTGTCCGAGCCGAGCACCAGCAGGTTCACGGCCTTGTCGTTCGCCTTGTCGGCCGGCTCCGGGGTGTTCTCGATCCCGGCGAACGGGTCGCCCAGGCGCTCGATGTTGTTATCGAGCTGGTGCTGGAACCACCAGGCGGCGCCGAACCCGCCGGCCGCGAGGACGAGGACGAGGACCCCGACGACGGCGAGGGCGCGGCGCGTGCTGCGACCCTCGGGGCGCGCGTGGCGACGGGGGGACGGGTCACCCACGGCTGCGGGCTTCGGGTCGGCGGTCACTCGGCTCACAGGGCGGGATCCTACGGGCACGGCCGCGGAGGACCTGTGTTCCGTTCGTGACGGTTCCCGCCGTACCATTCGGCCGGTGCGCCCCCGGGCAAGGGACGCACGGTCGGCGACACGGGGAGGCACGGACGATGCGCGGCAGCAGGAGGTCGCCGGCGCGCCGTCCGCGGATGCTGCTCGTCACGCACCACTACCCGCCCGAGCACGGCGCCCCGCAGCGCCGCTGGGACACCCTCACGCCGCGCCTCATGGCGGCGGGCGTGGACGTCGCCGTCCTCACCCCGCCACCGCACTACCCCACCGGGCAGCTCCAGGACCCGCAGGGCGCGCACCGGCCCGGCACGGTCTCGCGCGGTCCGCACGGCGAGCGCGTCGTGCGCACCCGGTTCCGGCCGCACGGCCCCGACCTGCTGTCGCGCACCCGCGACCAGGCCGTCGCCGCCGCGAGCGCCGTGACGCTCGGCCTCAAGCACTTCCGGCAGGCGGGCGAGCGGCCCGACGTCGTGGTCGGCACGGTGCCCGGCATCCCGTCGATGTTCGCGGCGTGGGTGCTGGCCCGGGTGCTCCGCGCACGCCTCGTCATCGAGATGCGCGACGCCTGGCCCGACCTCATCGAGCCGAGCGGGGTGCTCGACACCCGCCGCTCGGTGACGTCGCGGCTGCTCGCGGGCACGCGCGCCCTCGTGCACCGGGCGGTGACGCGCCTGCAGGCGCGCGCCGACGCCGTCGTCACCACCACGGAGACGTTCGCCCAGGTGCTCCTCGAGCGCGGGGTGCGGCGCGTGGCCGTCGTGCGCAACGGCACGTCGTTCCAGCCGCTCACGTCGGACGACGCCCCCGAGGACGACGGCACGGCCGTCCCCCCGACGCGGCCACTGCGCGCCGTGTACGCCGGGACGGTGGGCCGCGCCCAGGACCTGCAGTCCGTGGTGCGGGCGGCCGCGCTCGTGGCCCGGCGTGGGCTGCCGCTGGACGTCCGGATCGTCGGCGCGGGGGCCCGCGTGCCGTTCCTGGTGGACCTCGCGGCCGAGCTCGACGCCCCCGTGACGTTCGTCGGCCACGTCCCCCCGGGCGAGGTACGCCGCTACTACGCGTGGGCGGACACCGTCGTCGTGTCCCTGCGCGACTGGAAGCCCCTGGAGTGGACCGTGCCGTCCAAGCTGTACGAGGTGATGGCCTCCGGCGCGCACGCCACCGCGTGCGTCGCCGGCGAGGCCGCGGCGCTGGTGCAGCGCTCCGGCGCGGGCTCGGTCGTGCCGCCCGGCGACGTCGACGCGCTCACCGAGCTGTGGTCCGGCTGGGCCGCCGCCGGGGAGGTGCCCGGCGTCGACCCCCGCGCCGCGCGCTGGGTGGCCGAGAACGCCGACGACGACGTCCTCGCCGACCGGTACCTCGACCTCCTGCGCGAGCTCACCCACGCCCCGGACGCCCGATGACGCGGCTGCGGGAGCTGGCCCGCAACGCGCGCCTGGCCGCATCGTTCGTGGCGGGCGCGCTGACGACCGACCCGGCATGGCTGGCGCTGCAGGCCGCGCGCCGCACGCCGCCGAGGGTGAGCGCCGTCGTGGTGCCGCGGGTGGAGCGGCTGCTGGGCGACGGGACCTCGAGCGAGGCCGGCCGGCTGCGCGCGGCGTGGCAGGCCGGCGACGTCGCCGACCTGCGCGCCGCCACACCCACGACCCGGGCCGGGCGGCGGGTGCGCGCGTCGCTGCTCGGTCAGGTCGGGCTGCTCGAGACGCCCGTCCCCCCCGGGAGGTCCCACGATGTGGACGGTTCGCGGGGTCCGGCGGGTGAAAAGGCCGCGGACTCCCGGGCGGGTGAGCTTCCCGTCCCCGTCCACCACCACCTCACCAACTCGCTGCCGCACACGCAGAGCGGCTACACCCTGCGCACGCACGCGATCCTCACGGCGCAGCGCGCCGCCGGGCACCGGGTCACCGCGACCACGCGCGCCGGCTACCCCCTGACGATCGGCGTGCTGACCGCGCGCGGGACCGACGTCGTCGACGGCGTCCCCTACGGCCGCCTCGTGCCGCGCCGGATGCCCGCGGACCACGGCCGGCGGGCGCGCGACGGCGTCGACCTCCTCGTGCGCGCGCTCGAGGAGGCGCGGCCCGCCGTCGTGCACGCCACCACCCCCTGGACCACCGGCGACGCCGTGCGCGCCGCCGCCGCCCGGGTCGGCCTGCCCTGGGTGTACGAGGTGCGCGGCCTGCCCGAGGAGACCTGGGCCGCCTCGCACCCCACTCCCGAGGCCCGCGAGCGGGCGGCCGCGTCCGAGCGGTTCGCGCTGCTGCGCGCCAAGGAGACGGGGCTGGCGCTCGCCGCCGACCACGTCGTCACCCTCAGCGGCACGATGCGCGACGAGCTCGTGTCCCGCGGCGTGCCCGGCGGGCGCATCACGGTGGTGCCGAACGCCGTCGACGCGGCGCTGCTCGGCCCCGCGCCGTCGCCCGCCGAGGCGCGCGCCGCGCTCGCGCTGCGCACCGCGCCGCTCGTCGTCGGGACGGTGAGCAGCGTCGTCGGGTACGAGGGCCTGGACACCGTACTGCGCACCGTCGCGCTGCTGCGCGAGCGCGGCCTGGACGTGTCCGCGCTGATCGTGGGCGACGGCGTCGACCGGCCGCGGCTGCTGCGCCTCGCCGACGAGCTCGGGCTGGGCGAGCACGCACTCCTGCCCGGGCGCGTGCCCCGCGACGTCGCCCGCACGTACCTCGCCGCCCTCGACGCCGTGCTCGTGCCCCGCCGGCCCGACCGCGTCACCCGGCTGGTCACCCCGCTCAAGCCCGTCGAGGCGATGGCCCTCGGCCGCCCCGTCGTCGCCAGCGACCTGCCCGCCCTCGCCGAGGTGCTCTCCCCGCTCGACCCCGCCGGGCCGGGCGCCTCCCCCGCCGGCGCCCTCGTCGACCCCGACGACGCCGAGGCGTGGGCCGACGCCGTCGGCCGCGTGCTCACCGACGACGCGCACCGCGCCGCCCTCGTCGACGCCGGCCGCCGCGTGGCCGCCGAGCGCACGTGGGAGCGGCTCGTGGGTCGGTACGCCGACGTGTACGCGGCCGTCGCCCGGGCCTGAGCGGGCCGGCGGCAGGTCGGCAAGAGGTCAGCGCCGCCCGAGGGCGCGGTACTGCCAGCCCGCGTCCGTCCACGCCGTCCGGCTCAGGGCGTTGCGCCCGTCCAGCACGGTCCGCTGCGCGACGAGCGTGCCCACCCGTTCCGGGTCGAGGTCGCGGTACTGCTTCCACTCCGTGAGCAGCAGGACGGCGTCCGCGCCGGCGAGCGCCGCCTCGAGGTCCCGCTCGTAGCGCAGGTGCGGCTGCTTGGCGCGGGCGTTGTCGATGGCCTGCGGGTCGTGCACCGTGACGACGGCACCCAGCTCCGCCAGGCGGGCCGCGACGTCGAGGGCGGGCGAGTCGCGCACGTCGTCGCTGTCGGGCTTGAACGCGGCGCCCAGCACGGTGACCTCGGCGCTCTCGACCATCCCGCCGAGCACCTCGACCGCCAGGTCCACCATCCGCGCGCGGCGGCGCGTGTTGATCGCGTCGACCTCGCCGAGGAATGCGACCGCGTCGCCCGCGCCCAGCTCGTCCGCCCGGGCCCGGAAGGCGCGGATGTCCTTCGGCAGGCAGCCGCCGCCGAAGCCGAGCCCGGCGTTGAGGAAGCGGCGGCCGATGCGCGCGTCGTACCCGATCGCGTCCGCGAGGCGCGCGACGTCGCCGCCCGCCACCTCGCACAGCTCCGCCATCGCGTTGATGAACGAGATCTTCGTGGCGAGGAAGGAGTTCGCCGCGACCTTGACGAGCTCCGCCGTCGGGTAGTCGGTGACGATGCGCGGCACGTCGTCGGCCAGCAGGGGCGCGTACACGGCGTCGAGGACGGCCGTGGCCCGCTCCCCCGCCGCGCCCTCGACGACGCCGTAGACGAGGCGGTCCGGACGCAACGTGTCCTGCACGGCGAACCCCTCGCGCAGGAACTCGGGGTTCCACGCGAGCAGCGCGTCGGGTCGCGCGGCCGCGACCTGGTCCGCCAGGCGCTGTGCGGTGCCCACCGGGACAGTGGACTTCCCCACGATCACGGCGCCCGGCGCGAGGTGCTCGACCAGCGCCGAGAACGCGGCGTCGACGGCGGCGAGGTCGGCCGCCTGACCGTCCGTCCGCTGCGGCGTCCCGACGCACACGAAGTGCACCCGCGCCCCCGCCGCCGCGGCCATGTCCGTGGACACCGTGAGCCGGCCCGTGCCCGTGACCTCGGTCAACAGCTCGTCCAGCCCCGGCTCGAAGAACGGCGCCTTGCCGGCGGCGAGCGCGTCCACCCGGTCGACATCGACGTCCACGCCCACGACGTCGTGCCCCAGCTTCGCCATGCTCGCGGCGTGCACCGCTCCCAGGTACCCGAGCCCGATGACCGAGATCTGCACGTTCGTCGCCCTTCGTCGAGGCGTCCCAGGGACGGCGGCGCGCAGGAGCACGCCGCGGCTCACTCTAAGATGCGGGGGCGATGACGTACGAGGCTGAAGTTCGACAGGGCGCGACGCGCCCCGTCGACCTGTACGCGGAACTCTTCGGCAAGCAGGCGTCCACCCTCGAGGTCGTGTCCACCGGGCGGCTGTCCCAGGTGGGCGCGCGGCCCCCGATCCGCACCTACCTCGCGCAGCTGTGGAAGCGGCGGCACTTCCTGTGGGCCGAAGCGCGCGCCAAGGTCACCAGCGGCACGCGCGAGACGCTGCTCGGTCAGGCGTGGCTGGTGCTCAAGCCGATGCTCGACGGGTTGGCGTACTACCTGATCTTTGGCAAGGTCCTTGGGGCGGACACGGGGATCCCCAACTTTCTGGGCTATCTCGTGATCGGCGTCTTCCTGTTCCAGTTCACGACGCAGTGCGTGACTGGCGGAGCGAAGGCGATCCCCAGTGGACGGAATCTGATCCGCGCCTTCAGCTTCCCCCGTGCCTCGCTCCCGATCTCCGTGGTGCTGCGAGGAGTCCTCAACCTCCTCCCGACGCTCGCCGCTATGTTCGTGCTGCTACTCGTTCTCCCGACGCAGGAGGTCTGGAGCCCGGCCGCGTTCCTGTTTCCCGCCGTTGTGGCGCTACAGGTGGTCTTCGTGACCGGCCTGTCGCTCCTGCTGGCCCGAGCAGCGGCCGTGCTGCCCGATTTGAACCAGCTCATCGGCGTCGCCATGCGCTTCTGGCTCTACGGGTCGGCGGTCTTCTTCTCGATCGACCGGTTCTCGAACTACCCGTGGATCGTGGGCGTGATGGAGGCCAACCCCATGTACATGGTGCTCCACTCCGCGCGCGACACGCTGCTCTACGGCGTCGTGCCGAGCCTGTCGACATGGCTCGGGCTGGGCGCCTGGGCCGTCGGGACGCTCGTCGTCGGCTTCGTCGTCTTCTGGCGGGCGGAGGAGTCGTATGGTCGCGTCTGACCTCGTCGACCCCTTCGCCCAGGCGACGGTGGCCGTGCAGGACGTCAGCGTGCGTTACCGCGTGCCGTCCACGGACGCCGCCGAGCGCCGTCGCCGGACGAACCCGATCGTCAAGGCCGCGCGCACCGTGCTCGGCAACGACCCCAAGGTGCTGGTGCGCGCCCTGTCCGGGATCTCCTTCGTCGCCCGGTCCGGGGAGCAGATCGGCCTCGTGGGCCAGAACGGCTCCGGCAAGAGCACCCTGCTGCGCATCATCGCCGGGCTCGAGAACCCCGCCAAGGGCCGCGTGCTCGCCGAGAGCACGCCGGTCCTCATCGGCGTCAACGCGGCCCTCGTGCCGGACCTGTCCGGCGAGGAGAACATCCGCCTCGGCTGCCTCGCGATGGGGCTCACCCCCGCGCAGGCAGACGCTGCCGTCCCGGAGGTCAAGGAGCTCGCCGGCCTCGGCAAGTCCATCTACCTGCCGATGAAGACGTACTCGTCCGGCATGGGTGCCCGCCTGCGATTCGCCATCGCGACGGCGTCCAACCCGCACATCCTCCTCATCGACGAGGCCCTCGCCACCGGCGACGCTGCCTTCAAGGAGCGCAGCGAGGCCCGCATGCAGGGCCTGCGCAAGAGCGCCGGCACCGTGTTCCTCGTGTCCCACGCCGCGCAGACCATCGAGGAGAGCTGCACACGGGCCATCTGGCTCAACCACGGTCGACTCGTCCTCGACGGCCCCGCCGAGGACGTCGCCCTGCGCTACCGCAAGTGGGCCTGGGCCGTGGCGAAGGACAAGCCGGGCGAGGCCAAGCAGATCATCGAGACCGCCTTTGCCGAGCGGGAACAGACCACCGTCCGTGTGGACGAGGTGAGGTCGTCCCGTCTGTACACTGCCCGTCACGTGAGGCCGCCGAAGACGTCGCGGCGTCGCAACCAAGGAGACAAGACGAAGTGACAACCTCGCGCCCGCGCATCATGACGGTGTACGGCACCCGACCCGAGGCCATTAAGGTCGCGCCGGTCATCAAGGCCATCGAGGCGAGCGAAGTGCTCGACTCGATCACCGTGGTTACCGGACAGCACCGAGAGATGCTCGACCAGGTCAACGAGATCTTCGAGATCACGCCCGATCACGACCTCGACATCTTCGAGCACGGGGCGTCGCTGTCGACCATCGTCGCTCGGGTGCTCGAGAGGCTCGATCCCGTGCTGGTCGCGGAGCAGCCCGCTGCGGTTATCGTCCAGGGGGACACCTCCACTTCGACGGCTGCCGCCCTCGCCGCGTTCCACCGCGGCATCCCGGTGGTACATGTCGAAGCCGGTCTCCGGTCGGGCGACATCCTGTCTCCGTTCCCAGAGGAGGCGAACCGCAAGATCACCTCGCAAATCGCGGCGCTGCATCTCGCCCCGACCTCGACCAGCAAGGCCAACCTGCAGCGGGAGTCCGTCGCCGACGACGACATCGTCGTCACGGGCAACACCGTGATCGACGCCCTGCTCATGACGGTCGAGAAGAAGACTCCGTTCAGTGACCCGGCGCTGGAAGACCTTGCAGACTCTGGCAGCCGCATCCTCCTGGTCACCACCCACCGCCGCGAGAACTGGGGCGGCGCGATGGAGGGCGTCGGCAGAGCCCTGGCCCGCATTGCGGTGGCCTTCCCCGACGTCCAGATCGTCCTGCCCGCGCACCGCAACCCGATCGTCCGCGAAGCGGTGTTGCCGCATCTCAAGTGCCTCGACAACGTCACCGTGACCGAGCCGCTGGCCTACGGGGAGTTCACCCGCATGCTCGCGCTCGCAAGCGTGGTGCTGACCGACTCCGGGGGTGTCCAGGAGGAGGCGCCGAGCCTCGGCAAGCCCGTGCTGGTCATGCGCGAGAACACGGAGCGCCCGGAGGCGGTCGACGCTGGCACCGTGAGGCTCATCGGGACGGACGAGGAGCGCATCGCCAGCGAAGTCACCACGCTCTTGACGGATCGTGACGCGTACGAGGCGATGGCGCAAGCGGCGAACCCGTACGGCGACGGCCACGCCACCGGCCGAATCCTGGCAGCCATCGCACACCGTCTCAGAGGCGGGCCGGCCCCGGACGAGTTCGACTGGGTGGAGTCCCGATCATGAGCCCGACGCGAGTCCTCCTCTATGGGTCGTGCGTCTCCCGGGATACCTTCGAACACCTCGCGCAGGACGAATTTACCCTGACGGGGTACATCGCCCGGCAGTCGATCATCAGCGCGTACTACCCACCGCTGGCATACGAGCTCGACCTGTCGGCGATCTCATCGCCGTTCCAAGTCCGGGTCACCCAAGAGGCGCTTCGTGGAAGCCTTAGGGCGACGACGTACCACGAGGCCGGGAGTATTGATCTCGTTCTGTGGGACCTGACGGACGAACGAACCGGTGGCTTCGTCCTCCCTGACGGGACCTTCGTAACTCGCAGCGTCGAACTGGACGCTGCAAGCATCACCGAATCCGTCTCCGCCGACGCCGACCGTTATCTCCCGTTCGGCTCCGACGAACACTTCCAGCTCTTCACCAGTGCAGCCGGGGCGTGGTGGGATGAGTTGTCGTCCCTGGGGTTGGCCTCGCGGGTGCTCGTCCTCGCGCCCGAGTGGGCACCCCATACGACGTCTGGCATTGTGACGCCCCCGAGCTATGGCCTGACGGCCGAGAGCGCAAACTTCCACTTCCAGCGGTACTTCGAGTTCGTGGAGCAGCTCGGCGCACCGGTCGTCCGCATCACGAGGACGACGGCCGATCCAGAACATCAATGGGGAAGCGCTCCGTTCCACTTTGCGAAGCCTGTTTACGACCTGCTTAGTGAGATCATCGGCGAATTCGTCGACGAAATCGTCCACCGGAAGCCCGCCACGCCGGCCATAGGGACTGCTGCACACGGAGTCGGGACTGATCGTCCGCCGCAGCCAGTGCAGGAGCGCGTAGCCGACCCTCGCGCGATGGTGGTCCAGGAGGGCGACGCGCACGCCCCGGCGATCATTTGTTGCGTCCCCCGAGGAATCGGCGCCGCATCGATCAAGGAGATGCTGCCGCAGAGCCTCCAGACCCGCGCGAGGCTCGTCGTTGTCGAGGCCCCTGCCGACGAGGCTGGACACATCGAGCACACCAGCGCGTACGTGCGGACAATTCACGGAACAGTCGGCCAGACGGACCACCCCATCCTCATCGGCGTCGGCTGGGGGGCACCCCTCGCGATGGCAGCGGCGGCTCATATCCATCCGGTCGCCACAGTCCTCTCCGACCCGCGGGGGCTGACAGAAGACGCGCGCCCTGCAGTGCCCACGATCGTCATAGCAACGAAGGACGGACCCTGGTTCGAATCGGACGAGGATCCCTCGCGTGCGCTGGCCGCCATGGCCGCAGCCTCCAAGACAGGCGTCCTTCACCTTGTGTCGACATCCGCTGCACACGCCACGACGGTGCGAGACGAACTCGACCAGATCTCGACCAGCCTCGCTGACGACAAGGAGCCTCTGTCCCGATGAGAGTTCTCATGCCAGTCAGCTTCAACGCCGAACACGGGGGGTTGCACGACCATGTCGAGGAGATCGCTGTCTCCGCGCGTGACCGCGATGTCCAGGTCGTCGTGGCCTGTCGTCCGGGGCCCTTCGCCTCCCGGCTCATCGCCCAGGACATCCCCGTCATCCATGTCGACCTGACCGATGTCGAGGCGGCATGCAATGCGGCACGAGAGGCCGGCCCTTGGGACCTAGTGCACTCGCACCCGTTCGCTGCGCGAGAGTTCGCCGTCGAGTTCACACGCCGTGAAGAAGTCCCCCTGATCGTCACGATGCATGGCTGGTACCTCGACGACATCGCTGAGTGGCACGAATCGGCGGACGCGATCATCGGCGTCACGGGGGCCATCGCCGATCGGCTCAAGTCGGTCCCCGGCGTCGCAAAGGAACGCATACACGTCATCGAGAACCGGATCGGAGCGGCGAAGGTCGGGAGGCAAGCGCCGGGAGGTGCGTCGGGCCCCCTTGTGCTTTCCGTCGTCAGCCGCCTCGACAACGACTTCGGTCAGACACAGGCCGTCATCGAGGAATTCATCCAGCGATCCACAGAGGTCGCAACGGACCGCCCGTGGCACATTCGGATCGCCGGCGATGGGTCAGCTCGAAACCGCGTGGCCGCGGAGCTTGGTGCCCTGGCCCTCGCGCCGGGGGCTCCGGACATCAGCTTTCTCGGCTGGGTGGATGCCCTCGGCCTGCGCAGACTCTACGAGGACTCGTTCGCCACGATCAGCCCTGGCCGGGCAGCGATCGACGCCATCGCCTCCGGCATTCCGACCGTCCTCACGCGCCAGATCGGCACCTACGCGCTATCGCCGATCGGTGACACCGCCACCCTTATCTACGGGACCGAGAACTCCCATGTTTCCGGGGGTTCATTCTTTGATTTCTGCCGCGAACTCGCCGAAGAACCTCAGCGGAGACGAGATTTTCTCGCCTACAGCAGCCGTACCGTAGGAATGAGGCTCAATCCTCAGATGCTGGAATTCCTACTCCTTTCCGTATATGAGAGCGTGATAGGTTTCGGGCGTCGCCCCCAGGCCACGGCGACGCTCCCGGAATCGGCGCCCGAGTTCCAGGTCACGCCGGGCCCTACGAATGTTCTAGTTCAATATACTGGGGATCCCGACGGTCGCGAGTTCGCGTTCTACGTTCTCCATGAGTCGACGCGCATTCGCACAGAATGGTACTCGCCTCAATCCACGATCGAGATTCGCCCCGACGAACTCGCGCAGGTCACGGCCGTACAATGCTTCGTGAAGCACCCCAGTGGGGCCATCGGCCAGACGCATGTGAAGATCTAGGAGCTCACGTGCACGCACACGCAGCGGCCGATCACGCTCAGTGGAAGGCTCCCGTCCAACGGTGGCGGAGCCTTCGCCACTTCCTCACCCCCGATTCGCACGAGGCATCGTTGCACTCCGTGTCCTTTCCCGACGGCGTCGTGGATATGTCGTTCTACGGTCGCCCCCTCGGGGCCGAACACCCGGGAATCGTGCCCATCATCCTGAGCGGCGCGACCAAGGATCGCAACGGGAAGCCAGGGCCGTACTTCTCCGGGCAGGGCATCAGCACCGAGATTGGCAAGCCATCGATCGGCATCGCCGATCCCACCATCACCGACCACGACGACCTCAAGCTGGCGTGGTACACCGGATGCCACGAGTTTCACGCACTCGACGCCATCAGCGCGCTCTTGCGAGGCATCGCTGATCGCTACGATCTCCACCTCCTCCTCGTCGGCGGCAGCGGCGGCGGATATGCAGCACTGCGGTTGGTGGAGGATCTTCGTGACCGCGCCACAGCCTTCGTGTGGAATCCGCAGACGGACATACTCATGTACGAAGCTTCAGCCGTCGCGTCCTATGTGCGCTCAGCCTTCCCTGAACTGGAACTCGGCCCTGACCTCGCCGCTGGCCCGGAAGAGCGCGAAGCGACCCGAAGCATGCTGCGGCGCTCAGGCGTCGACACCATTGTCGGGTCGGTAAGTTCCGCCGGATCGCGAACGCTAGTCCTCCAGAACGTCGATGACTGGCAGCACACCGAGTCTCATGTTCGGCCCTACGCCTCGCGCCGAGGGATGGCTGACGAAGGCGCACACCTCCAAGATGCGCGCGGACAGGTAGCGTTCGGCAATTGGGGGGTGGGCCATATCGCACCACCCAGAGATGTGCTCGTCCTCGCGACGAAGTCGCTCCTGGCCGGGCACACGGTTGACGAGACCTACGCGCAACTCCTCACAGCGTTTCCGGCGATCTTCGACCTTCACCCCATCGACATGGGGTCGGTGAAAAGTCATCACTTCGCCTTGAGTCTGGGCGGCGGAGAACTCCGCGTTTCGTACAACGGGCCGGTCGACGGCTTCGAGTTCGCTTACTACTTCAACGGACCGCATGGCCGCCTCGACCAACGCTGGTACACCGATCAGCCGGACGTCGTCGTGCCGCCTGCCGTAGCAGACCGCACGACCTCGATCTCGTGCTTCGTCCGGAACACTGTTCAGGCTAAGGTCCGCTTCGAGATTCCCGTCCCGGTCCCCGTGGGCTGATCAGGGGCCCACCTCCCGCAAGAGGTATCGGCGCAGCGCGGCATCGTAATGTCGACCGTAGTGAAACGGAGAGATTCCCCACTGGTGCTCGGTGGCGGCCCGTGTCTCGGTCTCGCTATAGCTCCACACAGGCCACCCCGAGCTCGCTTGGGCCTGGCCCACAAGTCGGTCCTGGTAAAGGTTCGATCGTGCGATGTACTCGAGATTCGCCGACGGGAGAGGGGTTCCGTCCTCCAGGACCGTCGCCCATCTGGGCGCATTGATCCTCACGTCTGCCGACCTCGAGGACGCTTCCACGATCTCGACGAACCTCTGGAAGCCCGCAGTCCATCTTTCGAAATGCTCCGCCGATCCAGACTGCACGATTCTATCTTCGGACGACGCCGTGTACCCCGTGAGGAGTTCGTTCGACCGAGTCGCCACACCGCCCGAGCCGTCCACGATGAGATCGAATCTCTCGTCGATCAGGTCAACTACAAGGAGGTCCCACGCTACATCCGTCAACCCGGTGGATAGAACCTTGGTGAGATCCGCCTCGACCATTCGCCGCCTGAAGGGCGACGACTCTCGGGCGGGGTCATATCGTGCGTTCGACCGCTCCGCGAACGCCGAGGCCAATGACGTCCGGGCGAAATAGCCCGCCAGATCGACCCCGTCGTCGGCCCCGAACGTCGCGAAGACGTCTCGGGTCACGCAGCTCCCGACGACCAGCACACGAAGGGTCATCGCATGCTCCGCATCGCCAGCAGACGCGACGCGTCCTCATGGAGGCCATCAACGAACCGGCGGATACCGTAGCGGACCGACACATAGTCCCGCGCCGGTGCGACGAGGGCGTAATACGAGTCCTCGTCCTGGGTCTTCACGATCTGAGCGACCATCGACTCGACGTCCGGGTGCACGACATATTCGGGGTAGATGAACTCTGCGCCCGGCCAAGCCAGAACTAGACCACAGGATCCCGCGGCGAACCCTTCGGCGGGGGCAAGATGAAAGCTCTCGTCGTCACTGACCGAAAGCACCCATCCGGCCTTTCCGATCTCGGAACGCATGTCCGACCAACCGCGGTACGTCACCGAATCCGCGAGTTGGTTCACCTCGATGAACTGATCGCATCGCCTGAAGTAGTCGCGCTGCTCTCCGTCGCGCCAGATCCAGTCCACCTCGTGCGCCGACTTGCCGAAGACATCGAGCGTGTACCGCTCGTCGACCTCTTTGAGTCGTGCCAGGATCTCCAGCGCGCGAAGAAGTCCCTTACGGTCAGGGACTGCACCAACGATCGCCAGCCTGTTCCATTTCTCCTCCCACGGGTACTGGGCGTACGCGTCGACGTCAACCCAGTTCGGGAGCAGTCTCGCCTTGGAGCGAGGGATAGAAAACACGCGCAAGAAATCTTCGAGAGTCTTGACGGACACCGAGATGAAGCGATCGACACGATCCATTGCAGGGTCAAAACCGAAATCGCGTTCCAGTTCGAACCGATGACCCCGCACGATCAGAGGCTGATCTTGCCGGACATGCCGGGCGTACCAGACCACGTTACCCAGGAGCCAGTCGCAGAATACAATGTCTGCCCATGCGACGAGTCGTTTGGAGCGCGCAAGCTCGTGCCTTTCATGGCCGGTCCACTCGTCGATCGCCACGTCGAAGTGGTCGGAAAGGGCCGGCAGTGCACCCTTGATGAACTTGAGGTCATAACCGGCGATGAGCAGGCGAGGCTTGATCGCACGGAGGAACTTGTCGTAGGTCCCATCTCGGCACACCTCGTAGAGCTCGCGCAGCCTCGCCTTGAAGCCCTCGTGGCGGATCAATGCGTCGTGAGTGAGGAGGAACGACTGCAGGTCGCAGAACGTCTTCTGGGAGATCTCTCCGCGACGCCGACTGTAGAGGCCCAGCAGCGCTTCCCGCACCCCGATCGTGCCGCGGGCGGCGAGGTAGTCGATGCCCAGCGCGCTCAGAATCCTCTGCACCTCGGACCAGACTGTGAGGTGGTCGCGCAAGGCACTGTCGGTATACGTCTGGGTAGACGAACGGTCTCCCGCCACTCGCCGGTTATAGACGAACGTTGGGACATCGACATAACGAACCACGTCGGCGACGCTCAGCACCTGCGCGAGATAGATGGTGTCCTCACCCATCCGCACGTCCTCGCGCCACCGCACGTCGTTCGACCGGAGGATCGAGGTACGCACGAGCGAGGGGCAGGTCGTGCTCTGCCCTCCGATGATCCGTGCTGCGAGGTCGTCCCTGCTCGTCAGGTCCTGGGCATCTGCAAGCCTGTTGGCGGGGATCCGTGCGCCGAGGTCGTCCTCCACCTCCAGCCAGCCTCGCACGAGGTCGGCGCTCTCGCGTAGTGCCACCTCTAGGAGGGCCTCCACCCCGTCGGGCAGCATTTCGTCGTCGGCGTCGTGGAAGTAGACGAACTCCCCGCGAGCGGCATCGACTCCCATGTTCCTCGGGCGCGACGGCGACCCGCTGTTGGTCGACGAGGTGAGCAGGCGCCAGTCCGGTCGGCGGCCCACCCACCTGGCGACCACCTCACGAGTCCTGTCGGTCGAGCAGTCGTCGATGATGAGGACCTCGACATCAGACCGATGCGCTGCGAGCCGCGCGACTGACTCCAGCGAACGCTCGATCTTCGACTCGGCGTTGTAGGCAGGGATAACAACCGTGAGTACCGGTCGTGAATCGCTCATGTGTTCCCTCAAACCCGGTAGACGTTCTCGTGGACCTTGCCGTGGACGATCCCCTCGATAGGCAACGCGCCCTCACTGAAGACGAGTGGTACGTCCGTGCCGGCGGTCCCATATCGAAAGCCCCGGTCGCCGACGATCGCGGTTCCGCGGCGCGCGTACTGGG
Organism: Isoptericola sp. NPDC060185; assembly: GCF_042728595.1. NCBI lineage: Bacteria > Bacillati > Actinomycetota > Actinomycetes > Micrococcales > Promicromonosporaceae > Isoptericola > Isoptericola sp. NPDC060185. Next base: position 25,375 of record NZ_JBHWYY010000026.1, read on the forward strand.
CGTGCAGAAGCCCGGCATCCAGGTCTTCGGGGCTCGGCATGGTGTCGCCGAGCAGGAGCGACGGTCGCGCACTCGCGCACCCCGCAGTCGCCAACGCGTCGACGGCGAAGGACGCCCCGACGACGCTCGTTGCGTCGGAGGCGAAGTCCCGGTAGAAATCCTGCACGTGACTGGCCGGCAGCGAGGGGTCGGTGACGAGGGTCAGGCGCCCCCGCCGTTCCGCGAGCTGGTCTGCCTGCCGCGCGGCATCAGCCGCCTCGTCCCGTGAAGCGACGACGGCGAGAACGTCGACACGCCCGTCGGGCTTGTCGTATGAGATTCCCGCGGTATCGAGGACGGCTTCAAGGCGGCGCGCATAAGTGTGTTCCGACAGGACCTTTGTCAGGGCTGACTCCCGCATCGCGCCCCTGTCCGCGGCCGACAACTCTTGGAGACGCCCCGGATCGCGGTCCAAGAACACCACGTCGTCCCCAAAGAACCGCTCGACACCTCGCGAGTAGTTGCTGACGACGATGGTCCCGGACATTGCGAGCTCGAAGACCCGCCGCGCGAACATCGTAGGCGAACGAGTCTCGGTGTTGAAGTTGAGGCCGAGCTCGTACTCCTTGTACGCCCGAGCGAGCGCTGCGTGGGGGATCGCCGGACGGGTGAACGACTGATACCTCTTCGGGAACACGTGGTTGGGGTCGGAGTCCCCGTAGAAGCGGTCGTGGATCACCACCTCAGTGCCGGAACCAATCAGGGAGTCGAGGATCGAGGACATCGCAGCGCTTCGTCCAACATGATTGGCGTACCAACTGCCCGCAAAGATCGCACCGGGACGCCTCTCCGCGGGCGCGTTCGCCGGGTTGTAAAGCAGAGGCTGCGCCGCGAACGGCAGAGCGTGAACGCTTGCAGCACCCCACTCGTTTCGATAACGATCAACACAAGCCTCGTCCGTCGTGAAGATGTGGTCGAACATGAGCGCCGTCTTCACAAAGTCGTGGCGCCGGTCGTCGTAGTGGCTCGGGTCCTCCTTGTTCCAGAAGACCGTCGGGATGCCGCGGCTCCGGCAGTGCTCGAGGATCTCAATGAGGGTCTTGCGGTTCTCCTGGGACCAGGCATCGCTCGCGTAGACCTGCCCGCGCCACTCCCGTTCCGGGGTCGCTCCCGTCCACGCAGACTCGCAGAAGAAGATCTCCGGCGCGTGCTGCTCGAACTGCTCCTGCCAGCGTTCGGGATGGATCGACACGACGTCGCACTCGAACTTGAACGAGTTATAGGTGAAGGGGTCTGCCACCATCGCCATGCGCACGTGGCGTGCAGTGCGCGGGCGCTTCGCACGCGCGTCGATCTCCCGAACGCGCATCCTGTTGAGGATCTTGTACTCGGCGTTTCGAGAGTCGCGACCAATCTCCAGGCGAACCGTCGACGTGCCTTCTGGTACGTCGAGCGTGAGCAGGTTCTTGACGCCCGGCGAGTAACGGAGCGGGAGAGGGTCGGTGTCCGGCACGACACGGCCGCCGTTCGATGCACGGAACTGTGCCGTCAGTCGAGCGGCGTGAGCATCCACGGACTGGGAAGGGGACCGCAGATCGACCTCGACGGCGAGCCGACCGGACTGGCGTACAGGAACGGCAAGGTGGATGGGCGGGCCCGAGAGCGAGACCAGCGCGGCTGCGTCCGCGGCCTCCTCCGCACGCACGTACCACGAGTGGCCCACGGCGGGCGGTCCCTGGCGTCGCACGGATTGAAGCCGGCTTGGGGTCTTGCTCGGGGTCTCGCTCGACCCCTCGCTCTGATGAGCGATCTGTCCTCCGGTACTCGCATCGGACGGCACGGAGCGGTCGCGAACCTGTGCCGCCCGCGCGGCGGTCGCGGCCTCGGAGGCCGATCGACCGGCGTCGGTGGCAGCAGCCGTCGCCTGGCGCGCGGCCTTCTCGACCAGCTGCAGCCTCGCCTTCAGCTGATCGTTCTGATGGACCGCCCTGCGGGACTCGGCGTGGATCGCGAGCAGGTAGCGGCGCTGTGAACGTGCGTGGACGGACACGAGCGCTCCGACGATCGTTCCGACGACTCCGATCACGAGCGCCGCGAAGCCGGAGTCCAGAACGACGAAGACGACTAGAGCAATGGCCCACGCACCCAGGACAGTTCCCGCCCCCGACGGTGAAACCGCGTTCGCGAGGACGCGCGCTCTGGTGCGCAGAGCACCCCTGACGGACATCAGCTCACCGACACGCGGCTGACCGCGCCACGAGTGTCGATCAGTCGCGCGAAGGCCGACGCCACCGCTCCGTTGTCCACGAATTGATCGTGGTCGACGAGCAGGACAGCGACATCCGCGTGCTCCACCGCCACGTCAAGGTCGACGAGATCGACGTTGGCGCGCTCGGACAAGCCGGCGGGGAGAGCCGAAACGTGCGGCTCGACGACGAGAATCCTGCTGGTCGGAAGTGCCGCGAGGGATTCGACGATGCGCCGTGCGGGAGATTCCCTCATGTCGTCGATGTTGGCCTTGAACGCGAGGCCGAGGGCGGCGATGGTGGGCGACTCGATCCCCTCGACGGCGGCGACCACCTGGTCGATAACCCACTGCGGCTTGCTGTCGTTCACCTCGCGCGCGGTGCGGATGAGGCGCGCCTGCTCCGGGTCGGCGTCAACGATGAACCAGGGGTCCACGGCGATGCAGTGCCCGCCCACACCGGGGCCCGGCTGCAGGATGTTCACGCGCGGGTGGTGGTTCGCGAGGCGGATGAGCTCCCAGACGTCGACGCCCAGCTTGTCCGCGATGAGGGAGAGCTCGTTGGCGAAGGCGATGTTGACGTCGCGGTAGGAGTTCTCGACCAGCTTGGCCATCTCGGCGGTCACGGCGTCGGTGAGGAGGATCTCGCCCTGGCAGAAGACGGCGTACAACTCCTTCGCCATCTCCGCCGCCTCGGACGTGAGACCTCCGACGATGCGGTCGTTGGTGACCAGCTCGATCATCACGCGGCCGGGCAGCACCCGCTCCGGGCAATGGGCCACGTGGATCTGCGGGCGCCCGTCGGCCCCGTCCAGGGAGAGGTCCGGGCGAGCCTCCAGCGCCCACTCAGCCATCTTGCGCGTCGCCCCAGGCGGCGAGGTGGACTCGAGAATGAGGAGCTCGCCGCCCTGGAGCTGCGGGGCCACGGCCTTCACCGCTGCCTCGATGTAGGACAGGTCCGGCTCGTGGTCGCCCTGGAAGGGCGTGGGCACCGCGATGATGAAGGCGTCCGCCGGCTCGGGGGTGTCCGTCGCGCGCAGGGTGCCGTGCTGGACCGCGCCCGCCACGTAGGTGGCGAGATCCGGCTCGACGAAGGGCACGTCACCGCGGTTGATGGCCTCGACGTTGGACGGCTTCACGTCCACGCCGACCACCTTGACGCCCTTCGACGCGAAGATGGCGGCGGTGGGCAGGCCGATGTAGCCCAGCCCGATCACTCCGACGGTGTTGATCTCCATCATGTGTCCCTGTTCAGACGAGGACGTGCCGGTCGGCACGCCCGTAGAAGGCGACCGAGCCGCTGGCGAGCAACTCGGCGTCGGTGACGGTCCACGTGTGCCGGCCCTCGCCGGAACGCACCTGGACGAAGTTGAAGCGGTCTGCGGAATAGACACGCGCGCCACGGTCCACGACCCGGCGGAGGAACTCGGTGTCCTCGCCCCTCGCGGTCTCCCCGAAACGGGCCACGGTGGCGACGGCGCGACGCACGACGATAGTCGGTCCCATGACGAAGTCCGTGAACCGGTGCTCCCGCTCCGCGAACCGCAGCACGGTGGCGTCGTGGCCCTCGAGGTACATGTAGTGGGCCTGCTTGCCCACCACCTCGGCGCCGCTGTAGTCCAGCGCGTACAGCTGGTCGGAGAGGTACTCCGGGCCGTACAGGTCGTCGTCGTCCATCTTGGCCACGACGTCGCCGTCGGCCGCGTCGACGAGCCGGTTGAGGCAGCCGCCCAGCGGCACGTCGGAGCCCGCGTGCAGCAGCACGAGGTCCTCGACGCCGGCCTCCTTCGCACGCACGCGCAGGTCCGCCTCGTCGACCTCGAACCCGTGCGTGAGCAGCGCGAGCTGCAGGTCGACGCCGCGCTGCGCGCCGACGGTGCGGAGCACGTCGTCAAGCCGGTGCGGCCGGTTCGTGGACACGAGCGCCGTGACGGACGGGCGCGGCACCGCGGCCGCGTCGGCGAGCCCGACGTCGTGCAGCACGCGCTGCGCCCGCGCGCCGTAGGTGTGCTCGCGCCAGATGCGCCGCTGCCCGCGGTGGACGGCGCGATCGCGCAGCTCGGCCGAGCGCACCAGGGCGCGCACCGTGTCCGCGGCCTCGGCCCGCGTCGTCACCGCGAAGACCTCGTCGGCGGGGAAGAACTCGCCCGTCGCGGCGCTGGGCGCCGTGACCACGGGGGTGCCGCACGCCGTGATCTCGAATATCCGGCGGGCGCACATGCTCGGCGAGTCCACCACCGAGTTCACGTTGAGGAACGCCTTGTAGTCGCGGTAGGCGGTGAGCATCTGGGCGTAGTCGAGCGACCCGACGACGCGCGAGCCGAACGGCTCCGGGAACTCGTACTGGTCCCCCTGCCCGCGGAAGCGCGAGAAGATCTCCAGCCCGGTGGCCATGCGCGGCGACACGTCGAGCGCGCCGCCCAGCAGCATCTCCGCCTGCTCGCGACGCTCCGGGTACTTGTGCGCGAACCACGTGCCGGCGAACGCGACGTCGCGCCCCGGGCCGTCCCCGTGCGTGCGCACGGGGTTGTGGATCGCGGGCTGCGCGCCGAACTCCAGCACGCCCACGCGGTCGTGGCCCAGCCGCTCGCGGTAGGCGTCGAGGCGCCCGACGTCGGTCGTGTAGACGCGGTCGAACAGCGCCGCCGTCTCCACGAAGTCGTCGAAGTGGACCGGGTCCTCCTTGTTCCAGAAGACCGTGGGGATACCGCGCTCACGGGCGCTGTCGAGCATCTCGACGAGCGCGGGGCGGGGGGCCGACGTACCGGTGAGGTGGTACTGCCACGCCCCGCCGTTGCCGCGCCACGCCGACTCGACGAACACCAGGTCCAGGCCGTCGAGCTGCGCGCGCCACGACGATGGCTTGAGGAGCACCTGCTGCCACTCGTACCCGAAGGCAAGCCGCGAGAAATCGTCCAGCACCACGCCGACCCGCAGATCGCGGGCAGGCTCCCTGCGCGGCATCGCCCACGCGTCGAAGGTGAGCCCGTCCGCGGTCCGACGTCCGGCGCCACGCACCTGGTCCCCGACCGCGCGGCGCTTGCGCAGGAAGCGCCGCAGCTGCGCCGGGCCTCCGTGCCGCAGGTGCCACACGGCCTTCCGAGCGGTCGCCAAAGACACGCGTCGGTCGGCACGAGCGGGCATGCAGTCAGTCCTCGTTCGGTGAGCCGCGTCGTCACCCGGAGGGACGTTGCGGCGGCCGACGGAGCTGTCCTCGCCGAGCCGGGGCAACCATACCGGGCGACCGCCCCGCTCCTACAAGAAGCGTCCAGGAAACGGGCGCAGACACGCCGATTTCACCCGCGATGCCACGGATGTCCGACGTGCGGCGTCAGCCGTCGGCGCGCGACAGCCCCGCCTTGATCTGCGTCGTCGAGATCTCCGGCGTCCGCGCGAGGTACACCACCTCGCACTGCTCCTTGAGGAAGTCGAACTTCCCCTCCCAGTCGTCACCGATGACGAACGTGTCCACGTGGTACTTCTCCACGTCCGTCGTCTTCTGCTCCCAGCTGTCCTCCGGGATCACGAGGTCCACGTACCGGATCGCCTCCAGCATCCGACGACGCTCCTCGTACGAGAAGTACGACTTCTTCCCCTTGCCCGCGTTGAACTCGTCCGACGACAACGCCACGATCAGATAGTCGCCCTGCGCCTTCGCACGACGCAGCAGCTCGATGTGCCCGTAGTGCAGCAGGTCGTACGTGCCGTAGGTGATGACTCGCTTCATGAACTCATCCTTGGTCGAGGTCGTACTGGACGTCATGGCCTGCGACGCAGCCTAGACCGCGCGCGGACCCGGCAGGTGACGCGCCGCGACCCCGGCCGGTCGTGGGACCGGCCGGGGCCGCGGGAGTCGCCCGGGCTCAGAGGCTCAGGGGGACTCGCTCTCAGAGGCCGAGGGCGTTCTGGAGGGGCTCCAGCGTGAAGTAGACGACGAACATCGCGCCGGCGACCCACATCAGCGGGTGGATCTGGCGCACCTTGCCGAGCGCGAGCTTGATGATGACGAAGGCGATGAAGCCGGCGCCGATGCCGTCCGCGATGGAGTACGTGAACGGCATGAGGATGATCGTGAGGAACGCCGGGATGGCGATCTCGACGTTGCGCCACGAGATGCCCGCCACCTGCGCCATCATCAGGTAGCCCACGAAGACCAGGGCAGGCGCCGCGGCCTCGTAGGGCACCAGGGCGACGACGGGCGACAGGAACGTCGCGAGCAGGAACAGGACGCCGGTGACGACCGCGGCGAATCCGGTGCGGGCGCCGGCGCCGACGCCCGTCGTCGACTCCACGTACGCCGTGTTGGACGACGTGCTGCCGACGCCGCCCAGGACGGCGGCGAGCGAGTCGGCCACGAGGATGGCGCGGGTGCGCGGCGGGTTGCCGGCCTCGTCGAGCAGCTTGCCCTCCGCGCCGACGGCGACCATGGTCCCCATCGTGTCGAAGAAGTCCGCGATGAGCAGCGAGAAGACGATGAGGACCACGGACACGGCCGCGATGTTCTGGAACGACCCGAGCAGGGAGAACTGACCGATCAGGCCGAGGTCCGGCGTCGTGACGACACCGCTGAAGGTCGGGGCGTTGAGGTTGAAGCCGTTGGGGTTGCCGCCGCCCTTGGTGCCGATGTGCAGCGTGTTCTCCAGCACCACCGCGAGCGCGGTGGCCGTGATGATCGCGACCAGCATGGCGCCGCGCACCTTGCGCACGAACAGCACGATGGTGAGCACGAGGCCGACGACGAACACGAGCATCGGCCAGGTGCCGAGGTTGCCGAGCGCGACGACGGTGCCCTCGCCGGGCACCACGAAGCCGGCGTTCACGAGGCCGACCAGCGCGATGAACATGCCGATGCCGACGCTGATCGCCGTCTTGAGCTCCACGGGCACGGCGTTGAACACGGCCTCCCGGAACCCGGTGAGCACGAGGACGAGGATGATGATGCCCTCGATCACCACGAGACCCATGGCGTCGGCCCAGGTGACCTTGTCGATGCTGGCGATCGAGTAGGCGACGACGGCGTTGAGCCCGAGGCCCGCGGCCAGGCCCAGCGGGTAGTTCGCGAAGACGCCCATGACGAGGGTCGCGACGCCCGCGACGAGGGCCGTCGCGGCGGCCACCATGCCGAGCGTCTCGGGCGTGGCCTCGGCGCCGCCGCCGAGCACCTGCCCGGTGCCGTCCTGCACGGTGCCGATGATCAGCGGGTTGAGCACGATGATGTAGCTCATCGCGAAGAAGGTCACCAGACCGCCGCGGATCTCCGCGCCGATGGTGGAGCCTCGCTCGGTGATCTTGAAGAAGCGGTCGATCGCGCTCAGCTCGCCCTGGGGCGGCGCGGTGGTCTGGTTCGCCATGAGCAGAATCGTGCCAGATCTTGTGAAGGCCTCCTGCACGGAAACCGGTCCGTGACACGGAATTCACGGCGCGGCGACGTCCCGGGGCGACGGCCCTCAGTACGCCCCGCGCCCGCTGACCACGGCTTTCGCGGTCCGGGCGAGGATGAGGAGGTCGCCGAACACGGTCCAGTTCTCGGCGTAGAACACATCGAGCCGCACGCCCTCCTCCCAGGTGAGGTCGGACCGGCCGCCCACCTGCCACAGCCCGGTGAGGCCGGGCTTGACCCGGAGCCGGCGCCGCACCCGCGACTCGTACTGCGACACCTCGGCGGGCAGGGGCGGGCGCGGGCCGACGAGGGACATCTGCCCGGCGAGGACGTTGAACAGCTGCGGCAGCTCGTCGAGGGACAGACGGCGCAGGACCTTGCCGACGGCGGTGACGCGCGGGTCGTCGTGCAGCTTGAACAGGACGCCGGAGCCGTCGTTCTGCTCCGCCAGCGCGGCGAGCTCGGCGTCGGCCCCCACGCGCATGGACCGGAACTTCAGCATCCGGAACGTACGCTCGTCGCGGCCGACGCGGTCCTGCGAGTAGAGGACAGGCCCCGGGCTCGTCAACCGGACGGCGAGCGCCACCACGACCATGAGCGGCAGCAGCAGCGCCGTGATGAGGACGGCCCCCGTCCAGTCGACGACGGACTTGAGCACGTATCGCGGCCCGGTGAACCGCGGCGCGTCCACGTGCAGCAGCGACACGGACTGCTCGGGGGTGATGGTGATGCGCGGCCCGGCGACGTCGGCGAGCTCCGCGGTGAGCATGAGGTCCACGCCGACCGGCTCGAGCTCCCACCCGAGCCGGCGCACGACGTCGGCGGTGATGGCGTCCGAGCCACTCACGGCCACGCAGTCCGCGCCCACCTGCGCCGCCATCGCGCCGGCGGTGCGCAGGTCGCCGAGCACCGGCACCCCGAGGATGTCCTCGCCGGGGCGCACGTCGTCGGTCGTCGGGACGCAGACCCCCACGACGCGGTAGCCCGACTGCCGGTCGTTGAGCTCGTGCACGAGCCGCTCCACCTGGTCCTTCAGCCCGATGGCGAGGACCTGGGTGACGCAGCCGCCCTTCCGCCGCTGCCGGTGCAGCCACCCACGGCACACCCAGCGGCCCACGAGCAGGGCGAGGACACCGGTCGGCACCGCGACGAGGAGGAACGTGGACACGCCCGGCCGGGCCACCACCAGGCCGAGCAGTGCGAGCGGCGCGACGAGCCGCCAGGACGCGTCGAACACCCGCTGGTACTCGGCGGGCCCGGACGCGAACACCCGCACGTCGTAGGCGCGGGCGAGCCACAGGCTGGCGAGCCACGCGGCGACCAGCACGGCGACCGACAGCACCTGGTCGCCGAGCACCGTCGGGGTCACGCTGTCGCGCACCACGGCACCCCGCGCGACGGCGGCGACGAGCGCCGTGCCGACGACGACCACGACGTCGCTCCGTACCAGACGGCGACGGTACGAGGCCTGCCAGGACCCGGCGCGGAAGGAGTCGCGCACCTCCTTGACGCGGGCAGCGCGGGCGGCGGCGGTGCGCGACCGGAGGGGCTGGCCGGTGTCCGGGATCGTGATCACGACGGCCTCCTTCCTCCGGGCCGGCCGCCGCATCCTCGCGCGGCGGCGTCACCAAGGTAGGAGCGTCGGAGGGCTCACCGTGACCCCCCGGCGACCCTTTCACCCCGCCTTTCACCCGAGCGCGTTTTCACCCCCTGACCTGCACTTTCACCCACTCTTCAGCCGTCGGTCCGCGTCATGGTCCGGGTGCCCGGGGACATCGCCGCCCGGGGCCACGGACGCGCCATAGACTGGGGCCGTGCCCTCGCTCGTCCGTCTGCTGACCCATCCCGAGGAGCGCCGTCCCGGCCCCCCGCCCCTGCGCGTGGACCTGCGGCGCGTGATGCTCGGCGGCATCGGCCTGTGGGCGGTCGCGCTCGTCGCGACGTTCGTGATGTTCATGCTCGACCGCGGCACGCTCGAGGCGGTCGTGACCTGCGTGGCCGGCATCCTGCTCGGCGGCGCCGGCCTGCTCTGGGAGCGCCGGCACCGCGACGAGTACCGCGGCGAGGGCTGAGACGCCCGTCAGCCCCAGGCGGTCGTGACCCACAGCTCGGCGGCGCGCTCCGGTGCGGCGAGCACGGTGGCCAGCAGGGCGGCGCGGTCGGGCCGCCCCAGCAGGTCGGCGAGCGCGGCGGCCAGGCCGGCACGGTCGGTGGCGTGCGCGCGACCCTCGGCGTCGACCCACCACGGCACGGGCCCGCCGGCGACGGACAGGCGCCCGTGCTCGAACCACGCGCGCGGCAGGCGGGGGTCCAGCGCCGCGACACGCTCGTCGAGCGCGCGCTCGACCCCCGGACCGTCGGGAGACGGCAGGCCGTCCTCCCCCACGACGGGCAGGTCGAGCAGGTCCGCGACGGCGGCCACCTCGGCCTCGGGCACCGGCAGCACCGCGCCGAGCACGGCCCAGCGGGCGGTCCCGGCAACCTCGACGTCGTCGGCCAGGCGCACGACGACGTCGCTCGCGTCGAGCGCGGGCAGCCGGTCCGGGAGCGGGTCGAGGGCGCTGGCGCGCGCGCCGGGCGCGAGCCGCACCGCGAGGCCCGCGAGCCCCCGCCACACCCCCAGCGCGACCGGCAGGGGCACGGACGTGCCGGGCTCGGGCAGCCGGTCCAGCGCGGCCGGCCAGTCGAGCGGGTCCAGGCGGTCGAGGCCGTCGACGACGCCGAGCGCGCGGCGCGCCTCCGGGTCGAGGGCGGCCACGGCGGGCGGCGGGGGCGGCAGCAGCGGGACGCCGTCGTGCGCCGCGAAGGGCGCGCCGAGCCGGTCGCGCAGCCACCACGCCGTGTATGACGGGGCGCCCGCGACCGGGGTCACGAGGGCCCGGCGGGCGTCGGGGTCGGCCACCAGCGCGGCCAGCACCCCGGCCCAGGGGTCGCCGTCGGCCTGGTCGTCGTCCTCGTCGCTCGGCACGTCGACCGCGTCGAGGTCGGCCACGGCGTCCACGTCGCCGACGTCGACGCCCGGCCCCACGCGGTCGGCGAGGTAGCGCAGGTAGTCCTCCCAGCCGGAGAGCCAGCCGGCCGGGTCGTCGGGCCCGTGCTCCGGCTCGGGGTCCGCCGGGTCGGGCGTGAGGACGTCCGCGACCCGGTAGACACCGACGCCGGCACGCACGCCGACGGCGGTCAGCAGCGGAGGCGTGTAGTACGCGAGCGCGGCGCGCGTGACCGGCGCCAGGCCGGGCATCCCCGCGGCCCACGAGCCCGGGAGCACGGCCTCGCGCGCAGGGCGCATGCCGTCCTCCGTCGGCACGGGCAGCTCGCCGAGCCAGAAGGGGAACGCGTCGCCGCCGCCCGCGAGCGCGAGCCGGGCCAGCGCCAGCACGTTCTGCACCACCTCGCGCGGGCTCACGTCCACGGGGCCCACCAGGGTCGGCCCGCCGACGCCCGGCGCCTGGGGCACGTCCGCCGCGCCGTCGAGCAGCGCCTCCGAGGCCGCGAGCGCGAGGGCCCGCACGCCCGGGTCGTCCAGCAGCGCGCGCGGGCTCGTGGACGTGGCGCCCGCGCGGACCAGCAGCGGGTGCGCGGCGTCGGGGTGCACCACCCGCACGCCGAGGGTGCGCGCGACGGCGGCGAGCGCGGGGTCGTCGTCGTCCTCCGGCAGCACGACCGTGCCGCGCACCCCGGACGCCGTGCGGCCGTCGGCGAGCGGCACCCGCGCGCCGGCGAGCGCTTCGAGCAGCCCCGGGTCGGAGGCGTACAGCTCCAGGGCCGCGCACACCGCGTGCCACCGCGCGGGCGGGAGGCCGCCGGGCAGGTCCGCGACGACGTCGGCGAGCGTGGTGGGCGTCGCACCGAGGCGGCGCGCCACGCCCTGCTGCGCCGTGGTCAGGGCGACGAGGCCGGGCACGACGCCGGCCAGCACGGCCACGAGCCCCGGGTCGTCGCCCGCCGCGCCGACGAGCACCGTGGCGTCGGCCGGCGCGACCGCCCCGGCTGCCATCGCGTCGTCGGACGGCTCCTCCGTGCCGCGCGGAGCGGGCAGCAGGGGCGCGGACCGCAGGGCGTCCAGCGCGGCGTCGCGCACGGCGGCGTCGAGGTCGCCGGCCGGCATCCCGCCGGGCACGAGCTCCAGCACGTCGGCGCCGCGCTCGGTCGCGAGCCCGGCCAGCAGGTCCGCGTACGCGCGACCGGCCTCGGTCGCGACCCGGTCGGTGAGGGCGCCCGGCAGCACGCGACGGCGCCCCGGGTCCACGGGGAACGACGCCACGAGCAGCGCGGGGAACGTCAGCGGCACGTCGGTGGGCGTCGGCGCGTGCAGGACGCCGCCCTCGGCCGCGCCGCCCCGGACCGTGCCGCCGTCGCGGCGCACGGCCCACGCGACCGACCAGCGGGACCGGCGCTGTTCCCGCGGCAGGTCCGCGACGGCGTCCTCGTCGACCGCGCCGGAGCGCCGCAGCACCACCCACCGGTCCTCGAGGTCGGCGAGCACCCGCGACGCCGTCCCCCCGTCGTCGCTGTGAGCGGACGTTTGGCCCCGTTCCGAGTCCGCAACGGGGCCAATCACCCGCTCACAACGATCGATCGTCACCGAGGCGAGCGCGGGCAGGGCCAGCAGCAGCGCGTCGTCGAGGGCGTCGAGCTGCGCGCGCACCGCGTCCACGGCCGCGGCGTCGCGCAGCACCAGCTCCACAAGGGTGTCGTAGGCCTCGTCGTCGTCCGCCGCGTCCTCGCCCAGCGCGGGCGCGGGGAACGGCAGCCGCAGCACGGGCAGGTCGTCGCCGCGCCCGGCGACGGCGTCGCGCAGGGCCGTGCCCGCGGGCGCGACGTCGGCGAGCAGGTCGCGCGTCGCCGCCAGCGAGAACCGCACGCCGCCGCCCCGCGAGCGCACGGTGACCTCGTCGGCCACGGCGCGCACCGCGGCGAAGCCGACGCCGAACCGGCCGACCTGGGCAGCGGGAGCACCCCCGTCCGGCCCGTCGTCGGCGCCGGGCGCGGTCTTGGCCGACGCGCGCAGCGACGCGAGCGACGCGACGCCGTCCGCCGTCAGCGGGGCGCCGGTGTTGGCGGCGACCAGGGTCGCGACGCCGCGTGGGTCGCCCGCGGGCAGGTCGGTCAGGCGCAGCCGGAGCCGCCCGGGCACCCCGGCGCGCGCGGCGGCGTCCTGGGCGTTCTGCGCGAGCTCCACCACCACGCGGTCGCGGTAGTAGCCGCGGGCGTGGTCCTCCTCCGCGTTCGCGTCCTCCCGGAAGCGCGTGCCCGACCCGAGCCACGCCTCCGTGACCGCGTGCCGCAGCGCGACGGTCCCGAAGACGTCGCCCGTCACTCGGCGTCGGTGCGCTCGGGAGCGGCGTCCGCCTCCGCGGCGTCGGTCGTGCCGTCGCGGGCGGCGTCGATGGCGGTGGCGGTGGCGGACGCCGGAGCGTCCGTCCGCGGAGCCCGGCGCTCGACCGTCACGGCCTCCACCCGGAGCTCGTCGATGAGCGGCGCGTCGGCCGGCCAGTCGCTCGGGGGGCGCGGGGCGTCGGTCTCCGAGTGCGCGCCGCAGCCGTGGTCGAGCGAGACGACCTTGCCGTCGTCGGGCGACCACGCGTTGGCGCAGACGCCGAAGAGCTGCCCGAGCGGCCCCTGCAGCGGCACGAGGAAGCCGCAGCTCATGCACTCGGCGGGCGACGCGACCGCGCCCGGCGCCGTCGGCCCGCGCGACCCGCGGTACCAGCGCTCCGCGGCCTCGTCGCGGCCCTGCGGGGACAGCACCCGCTCGCGCGCGAGGGCGAGCTCGTCGATCGCGACGGAGTCGAGCTCCTCGTCGCCGGTGGCCTTCCACCCGGGCTCCAGGCGCGGGTCGTCCGCCTTGAACGGCAGCGTGTCGCCGGGGCCGATGTCGCCCGGGCGCAGGCGCTCCGCCCACGGCAGCCAGGCCGGGGCGAGCAGCGCGTCGTCGCCGGGCAGCAGCTCGACCTCGCACACGGTGGCCACGCGGCCGCGCGGCACGCGCGCCAGCGTCACCGTCCAGTGCCAGCCGCGGTAGCCGGGCATCGTGGCCGCGAACCGGTGGGACATGAGGCGCTCACCCTCGGCGACGGTGCCCAGGTGCTCCCCGACGTCCGACGGCGACGACGCACCCTCCTGCGCGGCCTCGCGGGCCAGGTCGACCGCGCCCAGCAGGACGGCGTCCTTGCGCGCGCGGGAGCTGACCCGCGTCGTGCGTGCGGGGGCGTCTGCGGCAACGGTCACCATGTCGTGGTCCTCTTCGTGCTCGTCATGTCCTCGTCTCGGGCCCTCGACCGGGCGGGCGCGCCGGTCAGGAGTCGAGGTCGTCCGCGACGGCCCGCAGCAGCGTCGCGACGCGCTTGCCGGCCGTGGCGTCCGGATACTTGCCCCGCTTGAGCTGGTCGCCGACGCGGTCGAGCACCTTGATGAGGTCCTCGGTGATGGCGGCCATCTCCGACGGCGCCTTGCGCCGGGCCTTCGCCACCGACGGGGCCGGGTCCAGCAGCGTCACCGAGAGTGCCGAGGGTCCGCGGCGGCCGTCGGCCACACCGAACTCGACCCGCGCGCCCGGCTTGACCCCGTCGACGTCCGAGGGCAGGGCGGAGGCGTGCAGGAAGATCTCCCCGCCGTCCTCGCTGGCGATGAAGCCGAAACCACGCTCCGCGTCGTACCACTTGACCTTGCCGGTGGGCACCTGGACCTCTTCGTGCTCGTCGTCGACTGCGGTACCGCGCCGGTGCGCGGAACCTGACCCGGCCGCCCGGGCGCACGCCCGGCTCCGGCCAGACGCTCAGGCTACCGGCCGGTGCCGCCCGACGTCGCATCGGTCCGCCGTGCCCGACGCTCCCGTCGCGCGGTGGGGACGGTCAGGAGATCCCGAGGTCGGCGGCGAGCCGCCGGGCGACGGCGTCGTACCACTGCCCGGGGTCCTCGACGGAGCCGACGAGGTGCCCGAAGAGCTCGAACGACACCGTGCCGAACAGCGTGGTCCAGGCCATGAGCGTGCGCGTCACCAGCTCGGTGGGCGCGTCGGCGACGATCCCCCGCTCCGCGACGAACTGCCGCGCCGGGTCCACGAGGTCGCGGACGTCGGGGGCGCCGTCCGGCGCGGGCCGCGGGGTCGCTCCCGCGTCGTGGGCGCGCGCCACGACCGTGACGAGGACGCGCACCACCCGCGTCGCCGGGTCGACGGTGTCGCGCGGGGCCGCGTACCCGGGCACGGGCGTGCCGTAGAGGAGCCCGAGCTCGGCGGGGTGCTCCACGGCCCAGTCGCGCAGGGCGTGGCACGCGGCGAGCCAGCGGGCGGCGACGTCGTCCTGGTCGGTGACCGCGGCGTCCGCCTCCTCGACGGCGGCGCCGAGCTCGTCGTAGCACTCCACGATCAGGGCGGTGAGCAGCGCGTCGCGGCTCGGCACGTACCGGTACACCGCCGAGGAGACCATCCCGACGTCGCGGGCGACGGCGCGCAGGGAGAGGGCGGCCGGGCCGTCGGTCGCGAGGCGTGCGCGGGCCGCGTCGAGGATCTCGCGGGTGAGGGTCTCGCGGGCGAGGGCGCGGGCGGTGCGGGGGGCGTCGGCCATGCGGCCCACCCTGGCATGCGAGAGCATCGCCCACAAACGAGAGCAGTGCTCTTGCTAGCCGGCGTCGCGCATGCCACGATCGGCACGACAGAGAGCACCGCTCTCGGAATGGAGCACCCGTCATGACCGACCGTCACCTGATCGTCGGCGCCGGACCCGTCGGCCGGCACGCCGCCGCGCTGCTCGCCGCGCGCGGCTCCGACGTCACCGTCGTCACCCGCACCGGCCGCGACACCGGGATCGCCGGCGTCGCGCACGCCGCCCTCGACGCGACCGACGCCGACGCCCTGGCCCGCGCGGCCGACGGCGCCGACGTCCTCTACAACTGCGCCAACCCCGGCGACTACACGCAGTGGGAGCGCGCCTGGCCCCCGCTCGCCGCCTCGTTCCTCGCCGCGGCCGAGCGGTCCGGCGCGGTCTACGCGATCACGGGCAACCTCTACCCCTACGGCCCGGTCGACGGCCCGATGACGGAGGACCTCCCCGACGCCGCCACCGACCACAAGGGCAGGCTGCGCGCGCAGCTGTGGTCCGACGCCCGACGGTCGTTCGAGGGCGGCCGGCTGCGCGGCGTCGTCGAGGTCCGCGCGTCGGACTACGTCGGCCCCGGGGTGGGCGGCAACGGGCACGTCTCGCGCGTGCTGCCCGCGGCGCTGCGCGGGCGGCGCGTCACGATGATGGGCCGCACCGACCTGCCGCACACGTTCACCGACGTGGGCGACGTCGCACGCACCCTGGTCGCCGCCGCCGAGGACCCCGGCGCGCACGGCCGCACCTGGCACGTGCCGAGCAACCCGCCGCGCACGCAGGCGCAGGCCCTGGCCGACGTCCTCGCCGCCGCCGGTCGCCCACCGGTGCGGGTCCGCTCGCTGCGCGGCCCCGCCCTGGCCGCCGTCGCGGCCGTCTCCCCCTTCATGCGCGAGGTCCGCGAGCTGATCTACCAGTGGGAGCGCCCGTACCAGCTCGACGACTCCGCCGCCCGCGCCCGCTGGGGCCTCGAGCCCACCCCGTGGGAGGAGGTCTGCCGCCGCACCGCCCGCGGCTGACCCCGCCCTGCTGCCGAACAGGCAGTTGACACCGTGATGGGCGCTCCCACGGCCCCATCACGGTGTCAACTGCCTGTTCGGCGAGGAGGGGGCGACGCGTAGCATCGATCAGATGGCCACCACGTCGCCCGGGAGCACGACGGAGGCCGACGTCGCGGGCGGCGCCGGCGCCACGGCCGCGCCCCGCACCTTCGCCGAGGCGGTCCGCGCGCGGGACGACGACGAGCTCCTCGCGCTGCTGCGCGCCCGCCCGGACCTGGCCACGCCGTCGCCGTCCACGCTGCGCTCCCTCGCCGCCCGTGCGTCGAGCCGCACGGCCCTCGAGCGCGCGCTCGCCCACGCCGACGCGCGGACGCTGCAGACGCTCGAGGCCGTCGTCGCGCTCGCCCCCGTCGGGGCGGTGACTCCCGGCGACGTGCGACGTGCGGTCGGTGCGGACGGCGACGCGACGGCGGACGGCGCGGACGCGGGGTCCGCCGTCGAGCGCGTGCTCGACGACGCGCTGACCGCCGCGCTGCTGTGGGACGCGGGCGAGCCCGGCCATCCCGACCTGCGCCCGGCGCCCGGGCTGGACGACGTGCTCGGCCCGCACCCCGCCGGCCTCGGCCCCGTCCGCCCGGAGACTCGTCCGGCGCCGGACGACGGCGCCCTACCCGACCTGCCCCGCGGCGGCCGCGAGGTGCTCGACGCGCTCGCGTGGGGCCCGCCGATCGGCCTCGTCCCCGCGCCGGGCACGACGGCGCGGACGGCGGTCGACGCGCTCGTGGACGCGCGCCTGCTGCTGCGCACGGACGCCCGGCACGTGACGCTGCCGCGCGACGTCGGGCTGGCGCTGCGCGGCGGGCGCACGCACCGCTCCCCCGAGCTGGCGCCGCCGCGCCCCGACGGCCCGGCCGTGCCGCAGGAGGCCGCCGACGCGGAGGCCGCGAACGCCGCGCTCGAGCTGGTGCGCCGCGTGGACCTCCTCGTCGCCGCGTGGGACGACACGGCGCCCCCGGTGCTGCGCAGCGGCGGCCTCGGCGTGCGCGACCTGCGCCGCACCGCGCAGGCCCTCGGCACCGACGAGGCGTCCGCGGCGTTCGTCGTCGAGCTCGCCGCGGCCGCGGGGGTCGTGGCCGACGACGGCGACGCCCCGCCCTCGTACCGTCCGACGACCGTCGCCGACGCGTGGGAGGGGATGGACGACGCCGAGCGGTGGGCCCTCCTGGCGACGGCCTGGGCGACGTCGCGCCGCACACCGTGGCTGGTCGGCTCGCGCGACGAGAAGGGGAGCCTTCGGGCGCCGCTGCACCCGGACCTGCACCGCGGCTGGGTGCCGCGGCTGCGGCGGCAGGTGCTCGACGTGCTCGCCGCGCAGCCCGGGACGGCCCTGGGCCCGGACGCCGTGATGGCGGTGCTGCGCTGGCACGCCCCGCGCACCGTGCCGCCCGAGCAGGCCGTGGCGGGGCTGCTCGCCGAGGCGACGCTGCTCGGCGCGACCGGCGCGGGCGCGCTCTCCGGGCCGGGCGCGGCACTCCGGGCGCACCTGTCCTCCCCCGCCCGCCCGTCCGACGCACGACCGACCCCGGTGCACCTCGCCCCCGCCGACCTGGTGGCGGCGATGCGCGACGCCCTGCCCGCCGAGGTGGACGAGGTGCTGCTGCAGGGCGACCTCACCGGCATCGTGCCCGGGCGGCCGTCGCAGGCGCTCGCCGTGCTGCTGGGGCGGTCGGCCGACGTGGAGTCGCGGGGCGCGGCGACCACGGTGCGCTTCTCGCCCTCCTCGGTCACGCGGGCCCTCGACCACGGCACCACGGCCGACGAGCTGCTCGGCGCGCTCGCCGAGCGGTCGCGGGTGCCCGTCCCGCAGCCGCTGGAGTACCTGGTGCGCGACACGGCGCGCCGGCACGAGTCGCTGCGGGTCGGCTCGGCCGGGTCGTACGTGCGCGCCGCGGACCCCGCGGTGCTCGCCGGGCTCGCGGCGGACCCGCGGCTCGCCCACCTCGGCCTGGTGCGCCTGGCGCCCACGGTGCTCGCCGCCGCCGTCCCCGCCGTCGAGCTGCACGACGCGCTGCGCGCCCGCGGGCTGCTGTCAGCGGTCGAGGGGCCCGACGGCCGCGTGCTCAGCACCCGCCTGCGCCGGCTGCCCCGCCTCGACCGGGCCGCCCGGGACGCGCGCCGCGGGCCGGTCGCCGAGCCGGAGGCGACGACCGACGACGCCCGAGCGAGCCTGGTCGCGCGCCTGCGTGCCGCCGACTCGGGCGACGAGACGGCCGTCGACCGCCTGGCCGGGCGCCGGGCGGACCCGGTCGTGCCGCCGCCCGTCACGTCCTCCCCGGCGGCGACGCCGCGCGCCCCGAACGGCCGGCCCCGCACGACCGAGCCCGGCGACGCGCTCGCCACCCTGCACGACGCGCTGCGCGACGGCCACCTCGTGTGGATCGAGATGGTCGGCGCGTCGGGCGGCCTCGAGCGGCGGGCGCTCAAGCCGCTGCGGCTCGACGGCGGACGGCTGCGCGCGCTGGACCCGGCGCGCGAGGCGGAGCTCACCGTCGCCGTGCACCGCATCGCCGCCGTCGAGCCGGTGGACGGCTGACCAGCCCCGGACCGCTCCGCACCGTGAGCCGGAACAACCGCGCCCGCCCGCGGCGTTGACACCCTGGATCGCCACCCACCCGATCGCCACCCGGAAGGAACCGCATGCCAGACGGCCCGCTGATCGTGCAGAGCGACAAGTCCATCCTGCTGGAGGTGGACCACCCCCGCGCCGACGACGCCCGCCGCGCCATCGCGCCGTTCGCGGAGCTGGAGCGTGCGCCGGAGCACGTGCACACCTACCGCCTCACGAGCCTGGGGCTGTGGAACGCGCGCGCCGCCGGGCACGACGCGGAGCAGGTCGTGAACACGCTCATCGAGTACTCGCGGTACCCGGTGCCGCACGCGCTGCTGATCGACGTCGCCGAGACGATGGGCCGCTACGGCCGCCTCACGCTCGCGACCCACCCCACGCACGGCCTCGTGCTGGAGGCCAGCGACCGCGCCGTGCTCGCCGAGGTGCTGAAGTCCAAGCGCACCGCCGGCCTGGTCGGCGAGCGCGTCGACGACCAGACCGTCGTCGTGCACCCGTCCGAACGTGGCCACCTCAAGCAGGTCCTGGTGAAGCTGGGCTGGCCCGCGGAGGACCTCGCCGGCTACGTCGACGGCGAGAAGCACGAGATCGCCCTCGCCTCCCCCACCCACCCGCGCACGCCCACGGAGCAGCCCAAGGAGTGGGAGATGCGCCCGTACCAGGCGCAGGCCGTGGACGGGTTCTGGCACGGCGGCTCGGGCGTCGTCGTGCTGCCCTGCGGCGCCGGCAAGACGATCGTCGGCGCGGGCGCGATGGCGAAGAGCGGGACCACCACGCTCATCCTCGTGACCAACACCGTCAGCGCACGCCAGTGGCGCGACGAGCTGGTGCGCCGCACCACCCTCACCGAGGACGAGATCGGCGAGTACTCGGGCTCCCGCAAGGAGATCAAGCCCGTCACCATCGCCACCTACCAGGTGCTCACCACCAAGCGGAAGGGCGTGTACAGCCACCTCGAGCTGCTCGACGCCCGCGACTGGGGCCTCATCCTCTACGACGAGGTGCACCTGCTGCCCGCGCCGATCTTCCGCATGACGGCGGACCTGCAGGCGCGCCGTCGCCTCGGCCTCACCGCCACCCTGGTGCGCGAGGACGGCCGCGAGGACGAGGTGTTCAGCCTCATCGGCCCCAAGCGCTACGACGCCCCGTGGAAGGACATCGAGGCGCAGGGCTACATCGCCCCCGCCGACTGCGTCGAGGTGCGGCTCACCCTGCCCGAGCACGAGCGGATGGTGTACGCGACGGCCGAGCCGGAGGACAAGTACCGGCTCGCCGCGTGCGCACCCGGCAAGAACCGCGTGGTGGAGCGGATCGTGGCGCAGCACCCGGACGACCAGGTGCTCGTCATCGGCCAGTACCTCGACCAGCTGGAGGAGCTCAGCGCGCACCTCGACGCGCCGCTCATCACGGGCGCGACGACGGTCCGCGAGCGCCAGCGCCTGTTCGAGGCGTTCCGCTCCGGCGAGATCGGCCGGCTCGTGGTCTCCAAGGTCGCGAACTTCTCCATCGACCTGCCGGAGGCGTCCGTCGCGATCCAGGTGTCCGGGTCGTTCGGCTCCCGCCAGGAGGAGGCGCAGCGGCTGGGGCGCGTCATGCGTCCCAAGGCCGACGGCCGGACGGCGCACTTCTACGCCGTCGTCGCCCGCGACACGGTCGACCAGGACTTCGCCGCCCACCGGCAGCGGTTCCTCGCCGAGCAGGGGTACGCGTACCGCATCGTCGACGCGGAGGACCTCGAGGCTCCCGACGCCGCGAGGTAGTCCGGCCCGTCGACGGCGTGCGGGCATGCGGCCGCCGTCGCACGGTGGCCGCATGACCCGTTTCGGCTACACCTTGATGACCGAGCAGGCCGGCCCGAAGAGCCTCGTCGAGTACGCGACGGGGGGCGAGCGGGCCGGCTTCGACTTCGAGGTCATGAGCGACCACTACTTCCCGTGGCTTCCCGCGCAGGGCCACTCCCCCTACGCGTGGAGCGTGCTCGGGGCGGTGGCCCACGCGACCGACCGCGTCGGGCTGATGACGTACGTGACCTGCCCGACCCTGCGGTACCACCCCGCCGTGGTGGCGCAGAAAGCCGCCACCGTGGGGCTGCTCTCGGACGGCCGGTTCACCCTGGGGCTCGGCGCCGGTGAGAACCTCAACGAGCACGTCGTCGGGGCGGGATGGCCCGCGGTGGACGAGCGGCACGAGCTCCTGGCGGAGGCGGTCGAGATCGTCTCCGCGCTGTTCACGGGCGACCTGATCAGCTACCGCGGCGACCACTTCCAGGTCGACTCGGCGCGGCTGTGGGACCTGCCCGACGAGCCGGTCGAGATCGGGGTGGCGGTCTCCGGCCCGCAGTCCGTCGAGCATCTCGCGCCCTTGGCAGACCACCTCGTGGCGACCGAGCCGAAGGCCGACCTGGTCGAGCGGTGGGACGCCGTCCGCGCGGACGGGGCGCTCCCCCCGTCGCGGAAGATCGGCCAGATGCCGGTCTCGTGGGACCCGGACAAGGACGCCGCCGTCGCCCGCGCGCACGAGCAGTTCCGCTGGTTCGGCCTCGGCTGGCCGGTGAACGCGAACCTCCCCACGACCGAGGCGTTCGAGCGGGCCACGGCCTTCGTCCGCCCGGAGGACGTGGCGGAGGCCATCCCCTGCGGGCCCGACCTGGACGCGGTGGTCGAGGCGGCCTCCGCCTACTGGGAGGCGGGCTTCACCGACCTCGCCCTGGTGCAGATCGGCGACGAGCGCCAGGCGCAGTTCCTCGAGGAGGCCGCCGGGCCGCTCCTCGAGGCACTGCGCGCCGCGGCGCCCTCGGACACCTCGGACTAGCGGCGGCCCCGTAGCCCGTCGTAGGCCCGCTCCAGGCCGGACAGCGCGGCCTCCCAGGCGTCATGGCTGCTCGTCGCCGGGTCGAGCGCCTCGGCGTCCGCGACCGCGCGCTGCAGCCGGGCGTACGACGCGGCCGTCACGTCGTCCGGGTCGACCGCCTCGGCCCGGGACAGCAGCGCGTCCACCTGCTTGACGACCTTCCACCGCAGCTGGTCGCCCGACGCGGTGAGCACGCGCAGGGCCTCCGCGACCTCGCCGGCCGTGGCGTCGGCGTCCGCGTCGGCGGCCTTCGCCGCGGCGAGGGCCCGCGCGAACACGGCCCAGTCGGCGGCGAGGTAGAGGTCGGCGTCGGCGGTGAGGTCGCCGTACCGGGCGACCGCCGCGTGCAGGGCGGTCTTGTCGACGGCGTACCCGAGCTCGAACCAGTCGAGGTTGCCCACGTAGGGCTGGCTCGCGGTGGGCGCGCTGTGCAGGGCGACATAGATGGCGTGGCTGCCCGTGAGCTCCTCGGGGAGCGGGACGGTCGTCGTCGCGTAGGTGCCCCAGCCCGACCCCGTGGGTGCGAGCGGGACTGTGACGAGCGGGTCGCCGGACATCGAGTCCGCGTAGAGGTCGAGGCTGCCCCCGGACACCTTGGTCGACGGCGCGTCGTAGCGGATGCTGACCGAGGCGGCGCGGTGCGTGCCGAGGTCCACGGCCGGGTATCGGACCCACGCGCCGTCCTTCGTCCCGGCGAGCTGCCCGCCCACCGAGCCGGCCTCCGTCTTGAGGTCGGCGCCCACGAAGTCGGTGCCGGCCACGAGCCCGGAGTCCGCCGCCCCCAGCGAGCCGTAGCCGCTGCGGACCGACTCGAACTGGACCTTGGTCGACGTCGCGACCGCGTCGGCCTCCGCCGCGAACTGGAACCAGTCGACGTTCGCGACCCAGCTCTGGCCCGGGGCGAGCGCGCCGGTGAAGACGAAGTAGACGTCCTCGGCGCCGTCGAGCCGCGCGGCCTCCTCCTGCGTGAACGTGTGCGTCAGCGCGGTGTAGTTGGACCACCCGTTCGTCGTGGGCAGCGCGACCGTCGTGACGAGCGGGCCCGTCGGCGAGCCGGTGCGCAGCTCCACGGCGGAGCCGGCCGACGCCGTCCCCGGGTTGTGGGAGTAGTCGATCGTCACGGAGTCGAGCGGGGCGCCGGAGAGGTCGAGGCCCCGGAACGCCAGCCACGAGCCGGGCGCGATGCCGCCGACGACCGTGCCGCTGCCGCCGCCCTCCGTCTTCAGCGTGCCGCCGGACCACTGGTCGTCGTCCTCCGCCTGCAGCACCCGGTAGCCGTCGCCGGCGATCTCGAGCCCGTCCACGGCGGCCCGGAGCACGGCGAGCGCCGAGGCCAGCGCGTACTCCGTCGCGTCGTCGTCGCCCAGCACCGACTCCGCGTCCGTGAGGGCCGAACCGAGGGCGTCGAACGACGCCGCGGAGTAGCGGTCGGCGGTCACGAGGCGCGCGTCGTCGACGAGAGCCCGCAGGTCCGCGCGGGTGGACGTCGCGGGCGAGATCGCGAACGGGTCGAGGGCCGTCGTGCCGGCGCCGGTGACCTGGGCGGCCGTGGCCCCCCGGAGGGCGTCGTCGGTCAGGCGCACCGTGAAGTGCGTGCTCGTGGCGCTCCGCAACCTGCCCTTGAACGTGACCTCCGCCGTCGTGTCGCCGGTCCGCGCGACCTGCGCGGTCACGCCGTCGTCGAGGCCGGGGAACGTGATGGCGCCCTGGAGCGCGGGGCGGTTCTTGCCGGCGAACGTCGCACCGCCTGCGAGCGTCAGGTCGACCGTGCTCTTGACGGCGCCCTTCGCGTCGGCGGTGAGCGTCGTGGTGCTCGGCGTCAGCGTGTACCCGTCGAAGCGGACCCGGAGCGTGAGCTCCCGGTCGGCCGCGGACGGCGCGGTGCCGGCGAACGCGTCGGCCGCGAGGGTGACCTCGAGGTCGTCGGTCGAGTCGTCGACGAGGTGCCGCGCGGCCCGGCCCTCGAGGGTGAGGTCGAGCGTGGCGTCCCCGGTCTTCGTCGCGCGCAGCCGCAGCCCCTTCGGCACCCCCGCAGCCCGGACCTGCGCCGTGACGTCGGCGCCGACCGCGCCGGCGAGCGTCGTGCCGCTCACCCGGACGGACACCGCCCCGTCGACGGAGCCGTCGTTCGCGTCCGACTCCTCGAACACGCGCGACGACGTCGAGACGGCGTCGTCCGGACGGTACAGGGAGCTGGGGACGTGGTCGACCACGGAGTCCTCGGCGACGCCGTCGGCGCCCCACGACGAGGGCGTCGCGCCCATGGTGAAGTGCAGGACGCCGCCCGCGTTCATCTCCGCCGCGGTGAGCCACGTGCGGTGCAGCGGCACCCCGTTCAGCGTCGCGTCCTGGATGTAGTGGTTCGCCGTGCTGACGCCAGGGGCCTCGATGACGAGGTCCTTGCCCCCCGGGTAGTGCACCGTCGTCCGGTCGAAGATCGGCGACGTGATCTGGAACGTGTCGCCGCCCGCCATCACCGGGTACAGGCCGAGCGCGCTGGACACGAAGTAGCCGGACATCGTCCCGGCGTCGTTGTCCATGGTCTCCAGCATGCCGTCGGGCGTGTTCTGGTAGACCCGCTTCTTCGACGCCGTGGTCGACGAGCCGTCGGCCGTGTAGCGGGTGCACACCGGCTCGGTGACCGTGCGGTAGGTGAGGTCCTGCGTCTGCGCCGGGTCGCCGACGTAGTTGAACAGGAACGGCGCGTGCACCGAGATCTCGTTGGCGTACAGGTGCAGGTTGCGGGAGCAGTCGTCGGTGTACGTGCCGAAGAAGTAGTTCACGGCCTTCGCGGCCTGCTGCTTGCCGCCCATCAGCTCGACCATGCCGCCGAGGTCCTGCGCGTCGTACCAGGCGTACTGCCACAGCGTGCCCTGGTAGAGGCCCGCGGCCTGCCACTTCTCGGGGTCCGTGGCGGTGAAGCCCGCGGCGTCGCTGTTCGACGAGCGCGGCATCAGCAGCCCGACCTGGTCCACGCCGGCGGCGGCGCCGGTCGCGGCCTTCGCGCGCGCGTCGTCGGTCAGGGCGTCGGCGTCGTACGCCTTCGCCCACCGCGCGGCCTCGGTGCGGTAACGGTCGGCGTCGGACGTCCTGCCGATCGCGTCGGCGATCACGGACAGGCCGTACGCGTCGTAGGAGTAGCCGAGCAGGCCGCCCGCGCGCGAGTCGAGGTTGGTCAGGCTGGCCGGGCCGCCGACCTGGGCGACGAGCGCGGGGTACGCCTGCGCGAGCCCCTGGAGCTGCGCGCCCTTGGAGATGGCGTCGGCGACGACGACCGGCGCACGCTCCCACCGGACCGTCGGCACCGACTGCAGCAGGCTGCCCACGCTCTTGCCGCTGGTCCCGACCTCGGCGTACAGGTCGACGAGCGACTGGACGACGTCCCGGTAGACGTCGGGGTACACCGACGCCACCGCCGCGTACTTGTGGAAGTCGTCCCACAGCGACCAGGAGTCGTAGTGGGTGTAGCCCTCCGCGCGGTAGATCACACCGTCGGCGCCGCGGTACGTCCCGTCGGTCGACGTGGCGTTCATCGGGGTGTCGGCGAGGCGGTACAGGTGCGTGTAGAGCTGGGTCTCGAGGTCGCCGGTCGGGTCGTTCGTGGTGCTCGCGTCGACGTCGACCTTGCCCAGCCGGTCGTTCCACTCGGCCTTGGTCGCGCTGCGGACCTGGTCGAACGTCTTGCCACCGACCTCCACGGCCGCGTCGCGCTCCGCCTGCCTGGCGCTGACGGGCGAAAGGGTGACCCGCAGGCCCACGTGCTCGCCCGCCGCCGCGTCGAAGTTCAGGACCGCGCCGATGTCGGTGCCGTCCTGCGAGGTGCGCGTGCCGCTCAGCCCGCCGCTCCCCCAGGTCTGGACCGACGACGTCGGGACGGTCGTCTCCGCGTAGTAGTAGAGCTTGTACGCGGAGTTGTAGAAGTAGCCGGTGAACGAGCCGGAGAGCGTGGTGTTGCCCTCGGGGCTCGTGCCGACCTCCAGGTCGGTCGCCCGGCGCCCGTTGCCGGTGTGCTGGAGGTCGACGACGAGCGACGCGTGGCCTGCGGAGCCGAAGGCGTAGTCGTGCACGCCGGTCCGCGTCGCGGCGGTCACCTGCGCGTCGATGTCCTTTCCGGACTCGTCGAGCCCCACGCGGTAGTACCCCGCGGTCGCGGACTCGTCCTTGGCGCCGTCGGCCGTGCGGATCGCCTTGTCGTAGCTGCTCGTGGCGGGCCGTGAGGTGTAGGTCCGGTAGGTCGGCACCACCAGCACGTCGCCGGCGCCGCCCCCGCCGCCGACGCCGTCGAGCGCGACGTTCGTGAAGCCCCGGAGCGTGTCCGCCGTGTACTCGTAGCCGACGTGGTTGCCGGGCGTCGTCGTCGGGGTGACGGTGGCGAGGCCGTACGGGGCGATGGCACCCGGGCCGTCCTGACCGTGGTCGCCCTGCGTCCCGATGAACGGGTTGACGAACCGCGTGTAGTCGGTCCCCGTTTCTTCCTGCGCGACGCTCGCCGGCGCGGCGAGGGGCGCGACGACCGCCGACGCCAGCAGGGCGAGAGCCGTGGGGACGGCGATCCGACGGAGATGTGGGGCCGGGGAGGTGCGGCGGGGCGTGGGGGCCGAGCGGCCGCTCGACAGCGCTGTCATGGGACGGATGATACGGAGCGACGACCGGGCGGTCAACGGTCGGTCGCACCCCGGCCCGGACCGCGATTGCGTCGCCCGGGGCGGCGCGACACGATCGGGGCGTGAATCCCCCTGCTCCTGCCGCCCGGCACCGCGGTGCCGTGGCCGTCGGCGCGTGCGTGCTGGCCCTGGCGCTGGCGTCCGCCGCCACCGTCCTGCCCGCCGCCACCGCCTCCGCCGTCCCCCCGCTGACCGAGCTCCCCAGCGAGATCACCGACCAGGCAGGGGTGCTCGACACCGCCGACGAGACGCAGGTGCAGACCGCGCTCGACGCCCTCGCGGACGAGACGCCGTACCAGCTGTTCGTGGTCTACGTGGACTCGTTCGACGGCGCCGACGGCCCGACCTGGGCGAACGCCACGGCGAACAACGGCGGGCTGGGCGCGAACGACCTGCTCCTCGCCGTCGCGACCGAGGACGACGCGTACGGGCTGTCGGTGGACAACAACGCCGCCATCACCGACGCGCAGCTCGACGCCGTCGAGGAGACGGTCGAGGACCACCTGCGCGACGGCGACTGGGCCGGCGCCGCGATCGCCGCGGCGGACACCGTGCGCACGGGCGGCACGACGGCGACCGGCGGGGGCGCGCCCTGGGGAGCGATCTTCGGCGTCGGCCTCCTGGTGATCGTCGTCGTGGGCGGCTGGCTCTGGTTCCGCTCCCGTCGCACAGCCGCGGCGCCGGCGGGACCGGCCGCCCCGGCGGACGCGCTCGCCGCGCTGCCCACGGAGGAGCTGGAACGTCGGGTCGGGACCGCCCTCGTCGGGATCGACGACGCCGTGCGCACCTCGGAGCAGGAGCTCGGGTTCGCGCAGGCCGAGTTCGGGCTCGAGGCCACCAAGGAGTTCGCGGCCGCGCTCGAAGCGGCCAAGGACGACGTCGCGCAGGCCTTCCACCTGCGCCAGGAGCTGGACGACGACGTGCCCGAGGACGAGCCGCGGCGACGCGAGCTGCTGGCCGGCGTCCTACGGCTGTGCGAGCGGGCCGGCACGTCGCTCGACGCGCAGACCGACGCCTTCGACGAGCTGCGCGCGCTCCAGCAGCGCGCCCCCGAGCTCCTGGACGAGACCGAGCAGCGCGCCGGCGAGATCGAGGCCCGGGTCGCCGTGGCCCGAGAGACCCTCGCCGGGCTCGCGGCCACCTACCCGTCGACGGCGCTCGCGTCGGTGAGCGGCAACCCGGAGCAGGCGACGGCGCTGGTCGCGCACGCCCGCGAGGCCGTGACCACCGGGCGCGCCGCGCTCACCGGCCGCACCCGGTCCGCGGCCGTCGCGCACCTGCGTGCCGCGCAGAACGCCCTCGGGCAGGCCGCCACGCTGCTGGACGCCGTCGACTCGGCGGGGGCGCGGCTCGCGTCCGCGGGCGCCGACCTCGACAAGGGCCTCGCCTCGATCGGGCAGGACGTGGCCGACGCGGCCCGCCTCGTCCCCACCGGCAGCACGGCCCCCGAGGGGACGGACCGGGCCGCCGTCGCCGCCGCGCTCACGGAGGCCGAGGCGGCCATGGCGCAGGCGCGCGACGCACGCACCGGCGGCGACCCGCTGTCCGCGCTGCACCGCCTCACCGCGGCCGAGGCGGCGCTGGACGCCGCGCTGGCGCCCGCCCGGGAGAAGGCGGAGTCGGACGCGCGCGCCCGCGCCCTCCTGCGGGACACGCTGGGCCGCGTCGACTCGCAGGTCCGCGCCACCCAGGACTACGTCGCCACGCGCCGGGGCGCCGTCGGGCCGGAGGCGCGCACCCGCCTCGCGGAGGCGGCCCGCCTCGTCGCCGAGGCGCAGGGCCTGCAGACCCAGGACCCGGCCGCCGCCCTCGAGCGCGCGCAGCTCGCCGAGCGGTACGCGGGCCAGGCGGCGCGGCTCGCCGAGCAGGACACGCGGTCCTGGGACATGAACCAGGGCGGGCGCTCCGGCGGCTCGAACGTGGGCGGGATGGTGCTCGGCGGCATCCTGCTCGACCAGGTGCTGCGCGGCTCCGGCGGCGGCATCGGAGGCGGCGTCGGCGGCCGTCGGCGCAGGGGCTACGGCGGCGGGTTCGGCGGGGGCTTCGGCGGCGGCGGGTTCGGCGGCGGCAGCGGTCGCGGGGCCGGCGGGCGCGGCGGACGATCGCGCGGGGGCCGCTTCTGACGACGGACCGACACGGAACTCGGCCGGGGCGACGGGCGTTCTGGCAGGCAGCGACCTCGAACATCACCGCAGCAGGGCGACGGAAGGAAGCACGACCATGACGCAGAAGCAGAGCATCCTCGGGCGTATCAGCCAGCTCGCTAAGGCCAACATCAACGCGCTGCTGGACCGGGCCGAGGACCCGCAGAAGATGCTCGACCAGCTGGTGCGCGACTACACGAACAACATCGCCGAGGCCGAGCAGGCGATCGCGCAGACCATCGGCAACCTGCGCCTCGCCGAGCAGGACTACAACGAGGACGTCCAGGCGGCGAGCGAGTGGGGCACCAAGGCCCTGGCCGCGTCGCGCAAGGCCGACGAGTACCGCGCCGCCGGCAACACGGCCGACGCGGACAAGTTCGACAACCTCGCCAAGGTGGCGCTGCGCAAGCAGCTCGACGCCGAGACCGACGTCCGGACCGCGCAGCCGATGATCGAGCAGCAGCGCGTCACCGTCGACAAGCTCAAGACCGGCCTCGCGGCGATGAAGGACAAGCTCGGCGAGCTGAAGTCCAGGCGCGACCAGCTCGTGGCCCGCCAGAAGGCGGCGCAGGCGCAGCAGACCGTGCAGGGCGCGATCAGCTCGATCAACGTGCTCGACCCGACCAGCGAGCTGGCCCGCTACGAGGAGACCGTGCGCCGCGAGGAGGCCATGGCGATGGGCCAGGCCGAGGTCGCGGCGTCGTCCCTGGACGCGCAGTTCGCCGAGCTGGAGGCCTCCGGCCAGGACATCGAGCTCGAGGCCCGGCTCGCCGCCCTCAAGGCCGGCGGCTCCGCGGCGCCGCAGATCTCCCCGGCCGACCCCGCCTGACGGAGCCCGCCTGACCGCCCGGGTGAGGGCGGGCGGATACGCTGGTCCGCATGTCCCCCGCCTTCACCGCCCCGGGCCCCGCGCCCGCTCCTGTCGAGCCCGCCGGGCGCCGCACCTACCTCCTGGTGGACGGCGAGAACATCGACGCCACCCTGGGCATGAACGTGCTGGGTCGGCGCCCCAACCCGGAGGAGCGGCCCCGCTGGGACCGCATCTCCGCGTTCGCGCAGAAGCTGTGGGAGCAGGACGTCGTCCCGCTGTTCTTCCTCAACGCGAGCAGCGGGCAGATGCCGATGGCCTTCGTGCAGGCGCTCCTGGCGATGGGCTACAAGCCGATCCCCCTGGCGTCGTCCGGTACGGAGAAGGTCGTCGACGTCGGTATCCAGCGCACCCTGGAGGCCCTGGCGGACCGGGACGGCGACGTCCTCCTCGCCAGCCACGACGGCGACTTCCTGCCCCAGATCGACGCGCTGCTCGGCGGCGAGCGCCGCGTCGGCCTCCTGGCGTTCCGCGAGTTCGTCAACGGGCAATTCACGCAGCTCACCGAGCGCGGCCTGCAGATGTTCGACCTCGAGGGCGACGCCGACGCGTTCACCACCTCGCTGCCGCGCGTGCGGATCATCCCGCTCGACGAGTTCGACCCGCTGCGCTACATCTGACCGCTGTGAGCGGGCGTTTGGCCCTGTTTCGCCACCGAAACAGGGC
>NZ_JBHWYY010000027.1:0-52615 GCF_042728595.1 Isoptericola sp. NPDC060185
CGTCAGCGCTCGCCGGGCTTCCGTCACGCCGTGTCAGGCTCGGCGCCGGGGCTCGGCCTCAGGCCAGGGAGACCAGCTCGGCGTAGTCCGCGGACCAGAGGTCCTCGTCACCGTCGGGCAGGAGCAGGACGCGCTCGGGGTTGAGCGCCTCGACCGCGCCGTCGTCGTGGGTGACCATGACGACCGCGCCCTCGTAGGTGTCGAGGGCGCCGAGGATCTCCGCGCGCGACGCGGGGTCCAGGTTGTTGGTGGGCTCGTCGAGGAGCAGCACGTTCGCGCTGGAGACGACGAGCGTGGCGAGCGCGAGGCGCGTCTTCTCGCCGCCGGACAGCACGTTCGCCGGCTTCTCCGCGTCGTCCCCGCTGAACAGGAACGAGCCGAGCACCGAGCGCACCTGCGTATCCGTGAGGTCGGGGGCGGAGTGCCGCAGGTTCTCGACCACCGTCGCGTCCATGTCCAGGGTGTCGTGCTCCTGGGCGTAGTAGCCGATCTTCAGGCCGTGGCCCGGCACGACGCGGCCGGTGTCCGGCTGCTCCACGCCGCCGAGGATGCGCAGCAGCGTCGTCTTCCCCGCGCCGTTGAGCCCCAGGATGACCACGCGGGACCCGCGGTCGATCGCGAGGTCGACGCCCGCGAAGACCTCCTGCGAGCCGTAGCTCTTGGACAGCTCCTCGGCCGTGAGGGGCGTGCGCCCGCACGGGGCCGGCTTCGGGAAGCGCAGGTGCGCCACCTTGTCCGCGCGGCGTTCCCCCTCCAGGCCGGACAGCATGCGCTCCGCGCGCTTCATCATGTTCTGGGCGGCCGTGGCCTTGGTGGCCTTGGCGCGCATCTTGTCCGCCTGGGCCAGGAGCACGCCGGCCTTCTTCTCCGCGTTGGCGCGCTCGCGGCGGCGGCGGCGCTCGTCCTGCTCGCGCTGCTCGAGGTAGGCGTCCCAGCCGAGGTTGTACTGGTCCAGCTCGCCCCGGTTGGCGTCCAGGTGGAACACCTTGTTCACGGTGGCGCGCAGCAGGTCGACGTCGTGGCTGATCACGACGAAGCCGCCGCTGTACGTCTTGAGGTAGTCGCGCAGCCAGACGATCGAGTCGGCGTCGAGGTGGTTCGTCGGCTCGTCGAGCAGCAGCGTGTCGACGCCGGAGAACAGGATCCGGGCGAGCTCGATCCGGCGGCGCTGGCCGCCGGAGAGGGTGTGCAGCGGCTGCGCGAGGACGCGGTCGTCGAGGCCGAGGTTGCTGGTGATGCGGTGCGCCTCGGACTCCGCGGCGTAGCCGCCCGCGGCGACGAAGCGCGCCTCGAGCTTCGGGTAGCGCTCGAGCGCGGCCTCCTGCGTGTCCGCGTCCGCCGAGGCCATGAGCCCCTCGGTCTCCCGCATCTGCGTCACGATGTGGTCCAGCCCCCGCGCGCTGAGCACCCGGTCCATCGCCACCACGTCGAGGTCGCCGGTGCGCGGGTCCTGCGGCAGGTAGCCGATGTCGGTGCCTCGCGTGATCTGCCCGGCCGCGGGCAGGCTCTCGCCCGCGAGCGTCTTGGTGAGCGTCGTCTTGCCCGCGCCGTTGCGGCCCACGAGGCCGATGCGGTCGCCCGGGGCGATGCGGAACGTCGCCTCGTGCAGCAGGGTCCGGGCGCCGAAGCGCAGCTCGACGCCGTGGGCGGTGATCAAGGCAGGGGTGTCCTTCAGTCAGTGCGGGGGAGGTCGGTCCAGTCTACGGGGCCGGGCACCGCGCCCACGAGGACTTTGATCACAGACGCCACGTGGCGGGCGCCCCGTGCTCGGGACGCCCGCCACGTGGCGGTCGATGACGCGGAGGACCGCCGACCGTGGTCGACCTCGCTCCGCCGAGCGGCCTACTTGCCGCGGGCCGTCATCTTCTCGTAGTTCGCATCCGGCCCCGACGGCGGGGCGAGCGCGTCCGCCGCGGCCCACTGCGAGGCGGTGGCCCCGACGGTGAAGTCCAGCGTGACGCCGCGGCGCACCTTCGAGATCGGCAGCCACGAGCCCGCGTAGTCGCGGTCGTCCATCCGCAGGGACTGGACGAACGGCGCGGCGTGCGCGTCGTCGGACGTCGTGATGCGCAGCGGCTTGTTGCCGAGCCACATCGTGGTCGCCGGGAACTGCGGCGTCGACAGCGCGACCCCGCCCGCGGTCCCGACCGTCGGGAACATGCCCAGCGCGGCGAAGACGTACCAGCTGGACGTGGCGCCCATGTCGTCGTTGCCCGGCAGGCCGTCACGGCGCGTGGTGAACGCCGTGTCCATGATCTGCTGCACGACGTACTGGGTGGCGGCCGGCTTGCCCGCCCAGTTGTACGCCCAGGGCGCGGCGTGCGCCGGCTCGTTGCCGATGTAGAGGCCCTGCGACTCCTGGCCCCCGTTGAGCTGGCGCAGGGTCGGCTTCGCGGTGAGCGCGTCGTCGACGCTGAAGAG
Source organism: Isoptericola sp. NPDC060185 (assembly GCF_042728595.1). NCBI lineage: Bacteria > Bacillati > Actinomycetota > Actinomycetes > Micrococcales > Promicromonosporaceae > Isoptericola > Isoptericola sp. NPDC060185. The sequence goes on from NZ_JBHWYY010000027.1 coordinate 2,422, forward strand.
GCGGTTGAGCCGCTCGACGGCGACGTCCTTGCCGCCCGACGCCGCGACGAGGTCCGACCAGGCGTACCCGAACGACCAGAAGTAGTTCGGCTCCGTCGACTCGTGGAACGAGCCGGTCGTCCACGCGCCGGGCTCCCCCGGCGTCGTGGGCGCCTTGCGCGCCTTGATCGTGCCCGTCGAGGTGTCGAAGATGGTCCGCCACCAGCCGGCCCGGTCGGTCAGGGCGTCGAGGTCGGCGTCGGTCAGGGTCACCCGCGGGTCCGCCTTGACGTCCTGGGGCAGGTCGGCGAGGAACGCCGCCGCGGCCCGGTCGCTGTTGTAGCGCTCGATGTTGGCCGACGACGCGTCCGGGTAGTAGCCGTCGCGCAGGTACTGCTCGGCGCCGGACATGCTCGCGTGGTCGTTGCACGTGCTCGTCGGGTCGAAGACCGACTGCTTGACGAGCGCCCCGGCGGTGACGAGGTCGAAGTCGTCGACGCCGAACGCCTTCGCGCCCGCGATCACGGGCAGGGCGTTGTCGCCGGCCATCGGCGTAGAGTCGTCGCTGCCGTCCACCCAGTGCGGGAACGCGCCGCACTGCTGCGCGTCGACCACGAGGGACTGCATCATCTCGGCCGACTCCTTCGGCGCGAGCAGCGCGAGGAGCTGCGCCTGGGAGCGGTAGGTGTCCCACATCGAGAAGCTGGTGTACTGCGTGGAGTAGCTGCCCGTGCTGCCGTCGGGTCGCGTGTAGTCGTAGTCCGCGACGTTGGCGACCGGCCGGTCCTCGACCCCGCCCGTGGCGTCGACGCCGGACGGGTACGGCTTCTGGGCCTCCATGCTGCGGAAGTCGCCGTTCACGTCGGAGTAGACGGTGGGCGAGCCGAACACGCGGTAGAGCGCCGAGTAGAGCTGCACGAGGTCGTCGCGCTGCGCGGCCGACAGGGCGGCCGGGTCTGCCGCGCGGTCGACCTGCACCGTGTTGAGCCGCTCGTTCCAGTCCTGGTCGGCGTCGGCGGCCACGGCGTCGAAGGCGCCGTCCGGGTTCTCGGCGTCGAGGTTGAGGCGCGCGTTCGCGACGCTCACCGAGGAGATGCCCGTGCGCATGGTCAGCGTGCGGTCGGTGTCGGTGAGGTCGTACTGGAAGACGCCCCCACCGTTCGTGACCGTGTTGACGGAGGACCCGTCGGCCTGGGCGCGCAGCGGCTTGTCGAGCTCGCCGTAGAAGTAGACGGGCGCGTTCCACTTGGTGCCGTAGGGCGTGCAGAACGCGGGCGCGACGGTCTTGCCGGAGATCGTGCGGCCGTCGTCCGAGACCTGGAGCGAGACGTTCTCCGGCTTCACCGAGACGGAGCCCCCCTGGTTGGTCCGCGCGTTGGCGCGCAGGTCGAGGGCCAGGAAGCCCTGGTCGGCGTCCGGGAAGGTGAAGCGCGCCATGCCGGTGCGCTGGGTGGCGGTGAACTCGGCGTTCACGCCGGTGTCCAGGCCCACCTCGTAGTAGCCGGGCTTCGCGGTCTCCGTGGCCGTCTTGAAGCCGACGGGGCTCACCTTGTTGCTGCCGTTCACCAGCGGCGTGGCCGCGGTGCGCGGCATCATCGCCACCGCGCCCTGGCCGGGGCAGCCGACGCCGCTGAGGTGCGTCATGCTGAAGAAGTTGATGTTCCCCGAGGTGGCGTTCGCGCCGATGAGGTAGCCGCCCGAGCCGTTGAAGTCCTTGCGCGGCATGTCCGGGCCGAACGTCACGGCGCCGAACGGCACCTGCGCGCCGGCGTTGACGTTGCCCGCGTACCCGCTCGCGGAGTTCACGGCGGTGCCGATCCGCGGGTCCACGAACTGCGTGAGCGCGAGCTGGTCGCGGTGGTGCGGCACCACGGCGCCGGTCCCGGCGGCCGCGGAGATCTGACTGCCGAGACACAGGCCACCCACCACGACGAGGGAGACCACCGTCCTCGGCCAACGTGACACACGCATCGATGCGCTCCCGTCAACACAGGCGGCGACCCTGTTGTCGCCGCGGCCTGCGAGGCTATGTCACCGCTGTCATCGGAGCAAAACGGACCGTCGTGGGGGCCCGCTCGTGGCCGTCGCTCCCACCGCCCGGCGCTAGGGTGTGCGCGTGATCCTCCCCGCCGTGCCGCCGGAACTCGCGCGCGCCTCCGCTCGCCGCCGCCGGGTCCCGTGAGCCGGCCGACCACGGCGGTCCCCCGCGCGACGTCGTCCCTGCTCGCCCTCCTCGTGGTGCTCCTGGGGCTGGGCGCGCGCCTCCTGCTGCCGGACGCCGTCGGCGGGCCGCTCGGCGACGCGCTCTACGCGACCCTCGTCGTGCTGCTCGTGGCACTCCTGCGCCCTCGCACGGCGCCCGTGGTCGCCGCGGCCGTCGGTCTCGCGGTGAGCGCCGCCGTGGAGCTGGCGCAGCTCACCGACGTGCCCGCCCAGATCGTGGCGCGGGTGCCGGAGGCGCGGTTCGTGCTCGGCACCACCTTCGTGGCCTCGGACCTGGCCTGGTACGCCGCCGGCGCCGCGGCGGGAGGCGCGCTGCTGGCCCTCGTCGCGCCGCGCGCCGCCCGGGTCGACCGCGGGCTGCGGCACGTGACCGCGCCGGCCGGGCCGCGCCGCCGGCGTCGCGCGACGGTCGTCGTGCCCGTCGTGATCGTGCTGCTGCTCGGCGCCGCCGGCGGGTGGCTCGCGTGGACCCTGCACGACGAGGCGGGCACCCTCACCGCCCAGGTCACTGCCGCGCAGGCGAGCCTGGACGCCTCCGCGGACCGCGTCGCCGACGACGCCGTCCGCCCCGCCCTGGCGGCGTCGATCGACCGCGCCGAGGCCCTGCTCGCCGCGACGCCGCTGCTCGAGCGCCGCCCCGGAGACGCCCCCGAGGCCGGCCGCGCGCTGGCCCGGGACGTCGCGGCCGTGGACCGGTCGCGTCTGGAGCATGCGCGGGCGCAGGTCGCCGAGGGGCGCGATGCCCTCGCCCCGGTGACCCGCCGCGCGAAGGAGGTGGTCGCCGCCGTCGACGAGCTCGCCGACGACGGGCGCGGTGCGGACAAGAAGGCCAGGTCGGCCGCGGGCGACGCGCTCGCGGCCGCGCGGGACGCGCTGGCGTCGTCGGCCGACGACGCCCTCGACGCGGACGACCTGCCCGCCGTCGAGGCCGCCGCGCAGGCGCTGGGCGCGAGCCGCGACGACCTCGACCGCGCGACGACCGACCTCATGACGGCGCAGGACGCCGTCGTGTGCCCCGAGCCGGACCAGCTGTGGTTCCCGCAGGCCGGCCGGCTCGACGCGAAGAGCCTCGCACCTCTCCCGTGGGCGCCGCAGTACTCGGTCCGCGCCGACGTCCTCGACGGGCTCGTGTCCCTCGACGCCGCCTACCGCGCCGAGTTCGGGCAGCACCTCACCGTGAACTCCGCCTACCGGACCTACGACCAGCAGGTCGCCGTGTACGACCCGGCGCACCCGAACCCGCTGGCCGCGCCGCCCGGCTGCTCCAACCACGGCCTCGGCACCGCGGTCGACGTCGCCATGGGGCCCGAGGGGTTCGACGGCGCCCGCTACGCCTGGCTCAAGGAGCACGCCGCCGAGCACGGGTGGACCCACCCCGACTGGGCGGAGCCGGACGGCCGGCTGCCCGAGCCGTGGCACTGGCAGTCGGTGAAGACGCCGGTCGACTACGACGGCTGACGAGACCCCGGGCGGTCACGCCCCGCGCAGCCGCCGCACGTCCAGCGGCGTCTCCGTGGCGCCGGCGCCGTCCCGCTCCACGCGGAACGCGGGCCGCCCGGGACGCTCCGCGACCGCCTCCACGGCCACGCCGTCCACGAAGCGCACCGCGGCGTACTCGTCCACCGCGTACCCGCCCGGGAGGGCGCCTGACGCCACCCAGCCCAGGTACGCCTCGCGCCGGTCGGCCTCGCCGAGGTAGTGCGGGCAGGCGCTGCCGGGCAGCAGGCCGAGGCCGTCGTCGAGCGGCGCGAGCGGGCCGAACGAGTCCGTCGAGGACGCCTCGAACCAGCAGTTCATGCCGGCGCTGATCCCCGCCAGGACCGTGCCCTGCGCGGCCGCGCGGGCGAGCAGGTCGGGCAGGCCGTGGCGCCGCCAGACGGCGAGCAGGTTCGCGGTCGAGCCCCCGCCGACGTACACGACGTCCTGCTCCAGCAGCACCTGCGGGTCGGTGTACCCCCACGGCTCGTGGCAGAAGAGGGACAGCACCGACGTGGTCGCCCGCCCCGCGAAGGCCTCCTCGAACCGGTGGGAGTACCCGTTGTCGTCGCCGCTCGCGGTCGGCACGAAGCACACCCGCGGCACGTCCTTGCCGGTGAGGTCGAGCAGGTGGTCGTCGATGGCCGAGGAGCCGTCGTCCGACATCGAGAAGCCACCACCGCCGAGAGCGAGCACCGTTCCGATCATGGCGGCACCCTAGGACGGCTCCTGCTCGGGCCGCCCGTCCTTTCCTGCGGTTGTCGCGCCGGCACGCGCCGCGCGACCGGACCTGGGGCGACCTACCGTGTGCTCGTGACCTTCAACGAGGGCGGCCAGTTCGAGGGCGGGCGCGTCCGCAAGGGCTCGGGCGGGCGCCGGGGCGCGGTCGTCGGCGGGGGCGTCGGGGCGATCGTCGTCGCGCTGCTCGCGATCTTCCTCGGCGGCGGCGACCTGGGGCAGCTCACGGGAGCGCTCGGCGGCGCCGTCCAGGACGCGGGCGCCCCCGCCGGCGACGGCCAGCAGCAGTACGTCGAGGCGTGCACCGCGCAGGAGGCCAACTCCGACCGCGAGTGCCGCCTGTCCGCCACGGTGCAGTCGCTGGACGCGTACTGGGGCCGGGTGCTCCCCGAGCAGGCGGGCGTGGCCTACGCGATGCCGCCGGTCGAGGCCTTCTCCGGGTCGACGACGACGGGCTGCGGCGCCGCGTCCAGCGCGACCGGACCGTTCTACTGCCCGCCCGACCGGACCGTCTACGTCGACGTGTCCTTCTTCGACCAGCTCAGCTCCCAGTTCGGTGCCGAGGGCGGGCCGCTCGCGGAGGAGTACGTGGTGGCCCACGAGGTGGGCCACCACGTCGAGCAGCTCACCGGGGCGATGGACGCCGCCGCCCGCGGTGGCAGCGGCCCCGAGTCCGACTCCGTGCGCATCGAGCTCATGGCCGACTGCCTGGCCGGCATGTGGGCCGGGTCCGCGGCCACCGAGGTCGACCCCGACACCGGCGTCACGTTCCTCGACCCGATCTCGCAGGACCAGCTGCGTCAGGCCCTCGACGCGGCCGCCGCCGTCGGCGACGACCACATCCAGCAGCAGGCGACGGGACAGGTCGACCCCGAGGGCTTCACCCACGGCACCTCCGAGCAGCGGGTGCGCTGGTTCACCGTCGGGTACGAGGGCGGCACCCTGCAGGACTGCGGCGCACTGTCGGCGCGCACCCTCTGAGCGCGCCCCGGCTGCAGCGCCGCAGGTCGGACCCTACGATCCGACCATGGGTGAAGCCGCGGACCAGCACACGATCCTCGTGACCGGGGCGGCGGGGCCCGCCGGGCGCACGCTCGGCACGCAGCTCGCGGCCCGGCCCGACGCCGGCCGGCGTCGCGTCGTCGGCGTCGACCTCTCCCCCGGCGACGTCCCCGGCTACGACGTGGTCGAGGCCGTCCCGGCGGCGGCCGACCCCGCCTACGACGCTGCCACCCTCGAGCTGCTGGCCAAGCACCGGCCGCGCCTGCTCGTCCCGACGGTCTCCGACGAGCTGCCGCGGCTCGCGGTGCTGGCCCGGGCCGCCGGGCTCGGCGACGCCGTCGTGCTGTCCGCGCCCGGCCCGACCGCGGTCGCGGGAGACAAGCTCCTCACCATGTGGGCGCTTCACCGCAGCGGCGTCGCCGTGCCCCGGCACGCCCCCGCCGACGAGCTGGCCTCCGCCGCCGAGGCCCTCGCCTGGGACGACGCCCCCGTCGTGGTCAAGCCGCGGGTCGCGCGGGGCGGTCGCGGCGTGCACGTGGTCGAGGACCCCGGCGACCCGGTGTGGGCCGGGCTGGACGCCTCGTGGGTGGTCCAGGCCTACGCCCCCGGCACGGAGTACAGCCCGCAGGTCTACCGCTCCCCCGCCGACGGGCGCTGCGTCGTCGTCGTGCTGGAGAAGACGGGGCGCAAGGAGGGTCGCGTCGGCAACGCGACCACCGTCGAGCGGCTGCCCGACGGCGCCGCTCCCGACGTCGCGGACCTCGCCGCGCGCACCGCCGCGGCGCTCGACCTCGTGGGCCCCCTCGACATGGACGTGCGCCGCCTCGCCGACGGCACCCCGGTGGTCCTCGAGGTCAACGCCCGGTTCGGCGCCGTCTCCGCGGGGGCGCCCGAGCTGCTCGACGCAGTCCTCGACGACTGGCCGGGCCGGTCGTGACGTCCGTCCTCGTCGCCCTCGTCGCGGTCCTCGGGATCTCGCTCCTGGTCGTGGGCGTGGTGCGGCTCGCCTTCGTGCCCGCCGCGCTCGTCTTCGAGGCGCGGCGCCGGCGCGACGACCCGGGCCCGGCCGGGTGCGGCCCGATGTTCCCCGAGGCCCCGTTCGTGAGCATCGTCGTCCCCGCGTACAACGAGGCCGTCGTCATCGAGAACTGCGTGCGCTCGGTGCTGCGCAGCGAGCACCCCGCGTTCGAGGTGGTCTGCGTGGACGACGGGTCGTCCGACGACACCTTCGAGCGCATGCAGCGGCTGGCCGCCGAGCACCCGCAGGTGCGGGCACTGCGCCAGGAGAACGCCGGCAAGGGCGCCGCGCTCAACACCGGCATCGCCGCCGCGCGGGGCGACGTCCTCGTCCTCGTCGACGCCGACGGGCTGTTCCGCCCCGACACCGTCACCCGCCTGCTGCGGGGGTTCCGCGACCCGCGGACCGGAGCCGTCTGCGGCAACGACCGGCCGGTCAACCTCGACCGCGTCCAGACCCGGCTGCTGTCGCTGATCAGCCACGTGGGGACCGGTCTGATGCGCCGGGCGCTGGACGTGCTCGGCTGCCTGCCCGTCGTCTCGGGGAACATCGGGGCCTTCCGGCGCGACGTGCTCGACGCCACCGGCCCGCTGCGCACCGACACGCTCGGCGAGGACCTCGAGCTCACCTGGCGGGTCTACCGGGAGGGCTACCGGGTCACGTTCGCGCCCGACGCCCTCGTGTACGCCGAGTCCCCGTCGACGGTGCCGGCCCTGTGGCGCCAGCGCGTCCGCTGGGCGCGCGGCCTGCTCCAGGTGACCGGCATGCACCGGTCGATGGTCGGCAACCCCCGGTACGGGCCGTTCGGGATCTACCTCCTGTACAACACGGCCGCCCAGATCGTGGCCCCGTTCGTCCAGGTCCTGGCGCTCGTCGTGCTCGTGGTCCTCGTGGTCGTCGACGGTCCGGGCTGGGTCCCGTCGTCGTGGTGGGCCTGGATCCTGCTCCTCGGCCTGCCCCTGTCCCTCGTGCTGCTCCTGCTCGCGGTCGCCCTCGACCGCGCGCTGGGCGACCTGCGCCAACTGTGGACCGTCCCCCTGTGGCCCGTCTACTCCACGATGATGACCTTGGTCGTGCTCGACGCCGCCCGGCTCGAGCTCGGGAACGCGGAGAACCGATGGAACAAGCTCGACCGGACCGGGACGGTCTCGGTGCGCGGGCTCGTCGACGACGATGGCCCTGGGTCCTGACCGTCGTGGTCGCGCTGGCGGCGGCGCTCGCGGCCGCCGTCCTCGTCGCGCGCCCCTGGGAGGACGCTCCGCCGACGATGCGGCCTGAGGTGACCCCGGACGAGGTGCGGTCGGTGAGCGTCGACTTCGGCATCGTCACCGACCCGGGCACGGACTGGGCCGCGGTCGACCGGCACCTCGACGACGTCGGGGCCAACGGCGTCGACCTCAGCGCGGGCCGGGTCGAGTTCACCGCCTTCGACTGGGCGGCCCACCCCGAGGCGGCCGCCGAGCCGGGCACCGACCACCTCGCGCGCGCGGCCCGGGCGCTGCACGAGGACGCCGACGACACGAACCGGCTCGTCGGCCTCGTGGTCGACGCGTACGTCCCGGAATGGATCAAGGCCGACCCGTCGGTGGCCGGGGTGTCCGCCGACGGCCGCCGCTCGCGATACCAGGTGTCCGCCAGCGAGCTGGCCACGGGCGACGTCGGCGACCGGCTCGTGGAGTACGTGGCCGCGCTGGGCGAGCGCTACGCCCCCAGCCAGATCGCGATCACCGAGCTCTTCCTCAACCGGTACTCCTTCGGCGACGACGACCTCGCCCTGTACCGGGAGATGACCGGCGCGGACGACTGGCCGCGCACCGCGGACGGCGAGATCGACGAGGGTTCCCCCGCGCTCGGCACGTGGCGGTCGGAGGTGATCGCCGGGCTCCTCGGCCGGATGCGCGCCGCCCTCGACGAGACGCGCGACGGCGACGGCCGCGACATCGCGCTCGCGATGGACGTCCGCGTCGACTGGGACGACCCGGCAGCGGGGGCGACGTCCAGCGGCCACGACTACCGGATCCTCCTCGGCGCCGCCGACCGGCTCGTGGTGTGGGCGTACGTGGGGCCAGGGGACCGCACGCCCGCCCAGGTCGAGGAGCTCACCGGCGCGCTCGAGGACGCGGGCTACGACATGTCCCGGTTCACGATGTCGGTCGGGCTGTGGGCGGGGGCGGCGGACGCCGACCCCCCGCAGGCCATCTCCCCCGCGGTCATGACGGCGACGCTCGCGGCCGCGTCCACGCACGGGATCACGGACGTCAACGTCACGCCCCTGTCGCACCTGTCCCCGGCCCACTGGGCGGCGCTCGGCGCGGTGTGGGGACCGGCCGCCCGGCCGGGGTCCGTCAGCCCCTCGCCGCCGGGGTGACGTCGGGCAGCGTCACGTCGACCTCCGTGCCGTGCCCGAGCTCGCTGCGGAACGTCATCGTGCCGCCGTGGTCGTGCACGATCTGGTCGACGAGGGACAGGCCGAGGCCCACCCCGCGCACGCGGCGGCGGCGGGTGTCGCGCGAGCGGTAGAACCGCTCGGTGATGTGCTCCAGCTCGTCGGCGGGGATGCCCGACCCCTCGTCCGCGACCTGCAGCCGCGCGAGCCTGCCCCCCTGGGGGCCGGTGCCCGCCGTCACCGTGACGCGCACGCGGCCCCCGCGCTCGCTGTACTTGACGGCGTTGCTCAGCAGGTTGTCCACGACCTGCCCCACGCGGCCGGAGTCCGAGCGCAGCGGCACCCTCGCGTCCCCGTCGACCTCCACGGCGACCCCCGCGGCGTCCGCCGACGGGCGCTCGTTCGCCACGGCCTCGCGCACCACCTGGGCGACGTCGATCTCGTCCGCCGCGAGCGTGTACCTGCCCGACACCATCTGAGCGCTCGTGAGCAGGTCGTCGACGAGGGACCGCAACCGACGGGCGTTGCGGTCGACGACCTCCAGGTAGCCCCGCTGCTCCTCGTCGAGCCTGTCGCCCTCGAGCCGCATCAGGTCGACGTACCCGAAGATCGACGCGAGGGGCGTACGCAGCTCGTGGCTCACGAGGCCGATGAACTCGTCCTGGGTGCGCTCCTCCTCGTACCGCGCCGTGACGTCGGTGACGACGACGAGGTAGCCCTCCGGCAGCTCCGGATCGCGGCCCCCGAGCGCCGGCCGCTCGGTGACCGTCAGCTCCACGCGCCGCCGGGTGCCGTCGGGGAGCACGGTCTCCCAGTCGTCCACCTGGGTCTCTCCCGCGACGGCGCGGCCGAGCACCGCGCGGTTCGCCGCGTGGTCCCACCGCTGCGGCCCGGCGGCCGCCAGCCGCTCGGCGAGCGCCTCGGCGGCGACGAGGCCCGCGACGTCGGTGCCCACGAGCTCACGCTCCGGCCGGCCGAAGATCCGCTCGGCCCCGGGGTTGACCGAGACGATCCGGCCCGCGAAGTCCGTCGCCACGAAGCCCTGCTCCGTCGCGGCCTGCAGGATCCCGCGGAGCGTGTCACGCGAGTCCCGCAGCCGCTGAGCGGTGACGGCCGTCTCGTCCCGGGCGTGCTCGAGCTGCGTCGCCTGGCGTCGGGCGAGACCGACGATCATGTGCGCCCCGACCGCGACGAGGCCGGCGACCAGCAGGTCCACGAGCGCGTGCATCAACGGGTTGACCCGGCCCACCTCGACGAACCCCACCGCGACGGGGGCGAACGCGACCACCGTGGACGCGCCCAGCGCGAGGACCAGCCCCAGGATGCCGGGCTGCAGCGCAAGGTTCACGACCGGCAGGAAGAGCAGGACGTCGAAGCCCGCCAGCGGCAGGCCGGACCCGAGCTCGAGGAGCCCGACGGCCACCATCTGCGCGAGCGGCAGCAGGTACCGCCACCCTCGCGGCCAGCGGTCCCAGCGGCCGAGGCTCGCCACGAGCTGGACGACGGCCCCGATCACCCCGGAGGCGACCAGGAGCGCCGGGACGCTGCTCGGCACGTCGCTGAGCGACAGGGTGGCGAGCACGACGGCGAGCGAGACGGTGAGCGGCAGGTGCCGCAGCCCGACGGCGTCGTCGGCGAACCACCGGTCCCCCACCCGCACGTACAGGTCGCCGAGGCGGTGGGCGAGGGCGCCCGGCATCAGGCGGTCTCCACCTGCTCGACCCCCACGGGGAGCCGTGGTTCCCCCGGAGCCGTCGGGTGGTCCGCGTCCTGGTCGTCCACCGCGGGCAGGACGCGGACCGCCGAGGTCCGCGCGAGCGTCTCGCTCGCCCGGACGGTCTCCAGCGGCTCGACCTCGTCCGCCGGGCTGAACCGCGCCCAGTACCGCGCGGTCGCGCGCACCATGTCGGGGCGCATGTACTCCCGGTGCGCCTGCGACGCGTAGGCGGCGAGCATCCGGAGCTTCGTCTCGAGGAAGCCGTCGACGTCCACGAACCGGTTCGGGGCGAAGGCGACCGTCGCGGACGGGCTCTGGAAGCACAGCAGGCTCGGCACCTGGCGCGCCGCGATCTGCACCGCCTCGTTCACCGCCCGGTGGTCCTGGTGCCGGTCGTGCACGCTGTGCGTGTAGACGCGGTGCGGGGACACGTCCGCCACGACCTCCTCGATCGCCGAGATCGGCCCCTGGGCGGGGTCGAGGAGGGTGTCGGGGAAGTCGAGGTGCACGAGGCGAGCCCCGATCACCGCCGCCGCGGCGAGCGCCTCCTCGTGCCGCGCCGACGCCGGGCCGCCCACCGCGCCGCCCGAGAGCGTCAGGAGCACGACCTCGTCGCCGGCGGCCGCGTGCGCGGCCAGGGTGGCCCCGACACCGATCTCGACGTCGTCCGGGTGCGCGCCGACGGCGAGCACGCGCAGGCGGCTGGCGCGCCGCTCCTCACGGGCGCGCTGCGCGAGCTCGGTCGCGCGCTCCACCACCGTCGACGCCGGCACGGGCTTGACGAGGAAGTCGTCGGCGGCCTCCCGCAGCGCGGTGACGGCGTTCGTGACCGTCGGGAACGCGGTGACGATCATGATCGGCAAGGTCGGGTCGGCCTGCCGCACCTCCGGGATGACCTCGAGCCCCGAGCGCCCCGGCAGCTGGATGTCGCTCACGAGGACGTCGTACGACGCGGAGCGCAGCAGCCGCAGCGCCGTGTCCGCCTCGCCGGCGACGTCCACGTCCATGCCGCCGTAGCGTTCGAGCGCGATGCGGAGGAACTCGGCCGCGTCAGGGTCGTCCTCCAGGACGAGCGCCCGGAATCGGTCGTCGGACAAGGCTCTCCTTCCACTGTCCACCGTCTGGTTCGTACCGTACGCGCGGGTCGTCCGCCGCGCGCGAGGACGGCTCGGCCTGCACGGGCCGGGGGTCAGGTCAGCCGTCCAGCCGCACCCGCGCCACGCGTTCGGCGGACGCGGCGGCCAGGCGCACGCCGAGCTCGTGGGCCGACAGGCTCCCGCGGGCGCCGGTCGCCGGGTCGGTGACGGCGAGCACGCCGGCGGCGGCCTCCCGCGGGCCCAGGACGGCGAGCAGCGCGTCGCGTCGTCCGCGCGCGAGCCGCACCCGGTTCCCCAGCGACCCGTCCGCCTCGAGGCGCACCCGCACCCCGCGGCGGCGCAGCGCCCGGGCGGCCTCGTCGGCGGGCGCCGGGTCGCCGACCGGCAGCAGGCACACCTGCACGGGCGCCAGCCAGACCGGGAGGCGGCCGGCGTGCTGCTCGAGCAGGAAGGCGACCATCCGCTCCATCGAGCCGACGGTGCCGCGGTGGATCATCACGACCCGCTCGCGCGAACCGTCGGGCGCGGTGTAGCCCAGGTCGAACCGCTCGGGCTGGTTGAGGTCGAGCTGGACGGTGGCGAGGGTCTCCTCGTGGCCGCGGGCGTCGCGCACCTGCACGTCCAGCTTGGGTCCGTAGAAGGCCGCCTCCCCCGGGCCGTCCTCCCAGGGGAGGCCGGTGGGCTCGATCGCGGCGCGCAGCATGCCCTCCGCCTCCGCCCACCGCTCGGGCCCGCCCAGCCAGCGGCCGGAGCCGTCGCTGCGCGAGAGGCGCACGTGGTCGAGCGCGAGGCCCAGCACGTCGAGCACGCCGAGGACGGCGTCGAGCGCGGCGCGGACCTCGCCCGGGACCTGGTCCGGGCGGCAGAAGACGTGGGTGTCGTCGAGGTTGATCTGCCGCACGCGCGAGAGCCCGCTGAGCACGCCCGAGCGCTCGGCGCGGAACATCGCGCCGAGCTCGTGGTACCGCACCGGCAGGTCGCGGTGGCTGCGGGGCTCCGCCGCGTACAGCTGGGCGTGGTGCGGGCAGTTGGCGGGCCGCAGCACGAGCGGGTCGTCGCTGCCGTCGTCGAGAGCGGGGAACATGTCGTCGGCGAACTTCGCCCAGTGACCCGAGCGCTCGAAGAGCGACCGCTTGCCCAGCACGGGGGTGCAGACGGGCTCGCAGCCGCCCGCGAGCGCCACGTCCTCGGCGAGCCGCTCCAGCTCGCGGCGCACGACGGCGCCCGCCGGCTGCCACAGGGGCAGCCCCGGACCCACCAGCGGGCTGGTGGTGAAGATCCCCATCGCGCGGGCGAGGTCGCGGTGGTCGAGGACGTCGGGTCCGGCGTCGGGATCGACGACGGGCTGGTCGTGGCTCTGGTCACGGTGGTTCATGGCGGTGCTCCTTCGGGCGAGGTGGCGGAGCCGCCCGGGCACGAGAAAGGCCCCGGAGCGAGCTCCGGGGCCTGGGTGCGTGCGGTGGTGCGTGCAGCGGTCAGTCGGCGCCGGAGGTGTCCGGCGTCGTCGTGACCTGAAGGCTGCGCATGCCCCGACGCTACGGCGTGGCACCGGCCCGGTCAACGGGGAACCCGCACGACGAGGGCGGGGCCGGCGGCGACGCCGGCCCCACCCCGGGCGCTTCGGGCAGGGTCCGATCAGCCCGCCGCGGCGGCCCACCGCTGGCTCGACGCACCGGTGTCGGTGCGCTGCACGACCTTGCCGTCCGGGTCGGCCGTGAGCGCGAGCCCTGAGTTCTTGTTCACGAGCCGGAGCTGTCCGTCCTCGACGCTGACCTGCCAGACCTGGTTGTCCGTGCCCCCGCAGCCGTACTGCCCGACGAGCGCGCCCTGGTCCCTCGAGCTGTAGAAGACGTCCGCGCACTGGCCGCTGCCCGCGTTCCGGATCGTGTAGTCCGACCCGCCGAGGCGGGTGAGGACCCACTTCTGGGTCGGCGAGCTCGACTCCGCCGCCACCGTCAGCTGCGTCGACTCGTTCCCCGGCGCCGTCAGCCGCTGCCCGCTCGCCAGAGCCAGCGAGTACTGCCCGTCGGCGACGGGCGGCGGCACCACCGTCTCGGTGCCCACGTCCAGCGCGAACACGTGCACCGCGGCGTTGGCCGGCAGGGTCACCGCCACAACCTTCTTGTCGGGATCGATCGGGATCGTGTTGGTGTAAAGGCGGTACTCGGTGGTCGGGTAGGCCGCCCCGGTGGGGGTGTTCTTCCCGAGGGTGACGACGGCGATCTTCGCCCCGTAGGAGTTCGTCGCCAGGCAGCACCAGTTCGGCATGCCGAGCGTGCTCGCGTCGGTGCTGCCGTCCGCGTAGTGCACGGTGACCCCTCCGGTGGCCGACCCGCTGGTGCCCGTGCCGAGCACCCCGATGACGTTCCCGTCCCCGGAGACCGGCACGGTCTGGCCGGCGCTCCCGACGTTGCCGGGCGTGCCCGGCGCCGCGTCGGGGAACGTGAAGTCGAACCCGTTCGCGCTCACGGTGGCGCCCGGGGTGACACCCTTGGCGGCGAGCCGCTCGGCGATGAGGCTGCCGCCCCCGCCGTCGATGTTCCCCTTCGACGGGTCCGCCAGGGTCGTGACGCCGACGTTGTCGAACGCCGCGGCGAGACTCGCGTAGGCGACCGTCGTCTGCGCGCGTGCCGACACCTGGCGGGGTGTCGTGCGCGCCCGGTAGTCGGCGGTGCCGCCGATCGTCACCTGGCCGGGGGCGGCGTCGTCCGGCGGGGTGACGCCGAACGTCGCGGTGAACGTCGCGCCGTCCTTCAGGGACTTCGCCGTCGTGGACGACGTCGCATCGACGGACCACCCGTCGGGCGCGGTGACGGTGGCGCCCGTGACGTCGATCGGCTTGCCCGTGTGGTTCGTCAGGGCCAGCGTGGCTGTCCCGGCCGTTCCGGCCAGCGACAGCGACGGCGCGGTGACCGCGACGTCGACGGCCCGCTCGGCGGGGTGCTCCCCGCCGACCGCGGCCGACCCGCTGACCGTGACGTCGAACGACGATGCCGTGGAGACCTTCGCCGTCTGCACGGTCAGGACGCCGGTCGCCGGGTCGAAGACGTACCCCGGGCCGCGGTCGAGGTCCTCGACGTCCCCGACGGCCGCCAGCTTCTGGCCGCTGACCCGGACCACCGACGGAGCCGCGTCCGTGTGCAGCGTGAACCGGTAGCTGCGCGCGGACGGCTTGCCGGTGTAGTCCCCGGTCAGCCTCCCCACCGACATCGAGATCTCGCCCTTGCCAGCCTGCGGCGCCGTCACGGCGATCCGCTGCGCGGCATGTGCCCCGTCGGCGTACTCCTGCGTGCGGCCGTCGTCCTCGTACAGGGTGAACTCCGAGGAGCCCTGCGGGTACACGTCGACGTCGAGCCGGCCGGCCTTCTTGCCCGCCTCCCAGTCGGTGGTCCCGTCGGGGAACATCGGCACGATGGCGCCGCCCTTCACGAACAGCGGCAACCGGTCCAGGGGCGCGGAGTAGCCGTCGATCGTCGTCGGGCCCGTGTACGTGCGCCCGGTCCAGTAGTCGGTCCAGGTGCCCTCCGGCAGGTAGATGCCGTCCCGCACGGTCGTGTCCTCGTAGACCGGCGCCACCAGGAAGTCGTCGCCGGCGAGGAACTCGTACTTCACGTCGTCGCCCCACGTCTTCGGGTCGTCCGGGTAGTTCACGTACAGCGGCCGCGTGGAGCCGAGGCCCGTCGCGTGGGCGTCCGCCTGGTACGTGTACAGGTAGGGCAGCAGCCGCTCGTGCAGGTGCAGGTACGAGCGGTTGATCGACGTGTACGGCTCCCCGTACCGGTACGGCTGCTTGTCGCTCGCCGCCCACCCGCTCATGGCGTACGTCATCGGCAGGAACATCTTCCACTGCAGGTCGCGCGTGTAGGTCTGGGCGCTGCCGCCGAAGATGCCGTCGACGTCGCCCGTCGTCGCCGCCTGGCCCGACATCGTCGAGCCCGCGTACGTCGGGATCTGCCAGCGGATGTAGTCCCAGCTGCCCGACTGGTCACCGCTCCACATCGCGCCGCACCGCTGGGTGCCCGCCCAGCCCTCGATCGTGAGGACGGTGGCGCGGTCGGCGGCGTTGTCCTCGATGCCCGCGTTCGCCTTCTCGCACGCGGACAGCGCGAAGCGGTAGCCGGGCCCGACCCACGCGACGTCCGTCTTGCGGACGCGGACGCCGGCGGCCACCTCGGCCGGCTGCTCGGTGAGGTCGGCCTGGGTCCACAGACCGAGCTCGGAGCCGTGCTGGGTGAGCATGTCGTGCGTCTCGGGCAGGTCCTCGTAGCCGCAGCCGTAGCCGTCGTTGACGAGCATCCAGCCCAGCGGCATGTCGTGGTCGGTGTACCCCTGCGCGATCGCGGTCGAGTCGCGCAGCGTCTCGCGCTCCCCGCGGTTGGCGTTGTGCAGGTAGCAGTCCGCGTCGCCGAGCTCCATCGCGTACATGGGCAGCATCGCGGGCCGCCCGGTCAGCCGGGTGTAGTCGTCGAGCACGGTGCGCGTGTCGCCGACGAAGTAGTAGGCGTCGAACCGCTGCTCGGCGTGCCGCGTGGCGACCGGGTCGCCGAAGGCGTAGCTCCCCGCGGCGAACGTGTTGCGCAGCACCCCGTACCCGTTGCTGGACAGGTAGAACGGCGACGCGTTCGGGTTCCCGCCGTCGTCCCAGTTGTAGTCGCGAGAGATCTGGATCGTCTCGTCGCGGTGCGAGAAGCGCCCGTTCTGCATGCCGCCGCCGAAGAACTGCTCGGTCGCGCCGCGCGTGAGCGACTGGGTCGTGCCGGAGGCGTCCCAGGACAGCGGCGTCGTCTCTGCCCACAGCGTCGCGCCCGAGCCGTCCGCGAGCGCCAGGGTCAGCGGCGCCTTGGTGACGGTGAGCGTCGCGTCGGCCGTCGCGATCCGGTACGCCGAGGACGTCTCCGTCATGGTGGCGCCGGCGTCGCCGTCGAGCTCGCCGACGACGATCTTCGCGGCGGGCGCGTCCGGGTCTGACGGAGCGTCGTTCGCCGGGTCGGTGAACGTCCCGTCAGGGGCGAGGCGGACGCGCAGCGCCCCCGCCTCGAGGAAGCTCACCCGGAGCTTCGCCTCGCCCTGCGCGGACGTCTCCGCGGCGAACGTGAACGTGTCGCCGTCCCGCTCCATCCCGGTGACGTCGCCCAGCGTGGTCCCCGCCGCGGCATCCTCGCCCGCGGCCGACGCCGCCGGGACGGCGAGCGCCAGGCCGGGCACGAGCACCAGCGCCGCGAGCGCGGCCACCGCGCCGCGCCGTCGTCGGCGCCCCGTCGCTGTCCCTCTGCTGATCCTGCCGATCCGTGAACCTGTCTTCGTCGACATGTCGTTCTCCCGTGATCCAGGCACTCCGACGGACGCGCTGCGCCCACTCCCTCGGGGACGCAGTGATCGAAGTTGCTCGAATTCTTCAACGACGCGCGCAATCAAGCAAGAGGGCGGGGCGATACCCGGAGGCGCCCGGGCGCACCGGCATGACGTCCTCGTCGCATGAGCACGAGCCTCGCGGAAGAGATCCTCAGCAAGCGCTTCGCCACCACCAAGCTTCGCGAGGGGTACGACATGTCGGAGGTGGACGACTTCCTCGACACGCTCGTCGCGGCGGTCAAGGACGGCACCGACGTCGCCGCCCTGGTCGACGGCGCCCGGTTCGCGTCCACGAAGTTCCGCGAGGGCTACGACATGACCGAGGTGGACGACTACCTCGACGAGGTCAAGACGCGCGCCGCCGCGACGGCGACCGGCTCGGCGGGCGCCGCTCCGAGCCGCCCCGAGCAGAGCCCGGCCGACACCCCGTCGATCACCTCGACAGCCCCCGACAGCACGATCACCAGCCCCACCCTGCCCGCCAGCACCGGTGGCCTCCGCGGCTGGTTCACGCGCCGCCGCGACTGAGCCTCGCCCGCTCGGCGCGGCCGCCGCGGAGCTCCCGCAGGCTCACCGCGGACGGCACGCCGGTCGACGGCCCACGACCTGCCACGAGGTGCACCTGAGAACGAAGAAGCCCCTCTGTCCAGCGGTGATGCAGGACAGAGGGGCTGTGTCGCGAGATCAGACGTTGAAGCCCAGCATCCGCAGCTGCTCGCGGCCCTCGTCGGTGATCTTCTCCGGGCCCCACGGCGGCATCCAGACCCAGTTGATGCGGAAACCGTCGACGAGGCCTTCGAGCGCGGTGCCCGCCTGGTCCTCGATGACGTCGGTCAGCGGGCAGGCCGCGGACGTCAGCGTCATGTCGATCGTGGACATGTTGTTCTGGTCCACCTGGATGCCGTACACGAGGCCCAGGTCGACGACGTTGATGCCCAGCTCGGGGTCGATGACGTCGCGCATGGCCTCCTCGACGTCGGCGGCCGTGGTCGGCGTCGGGGACGCCGCCGGCGGGGCGACCTCGTCGGTCGTGTTCTCGGTCATCGTGTCCTCTCAGATTCGGGTCGGCTTCAGCTCAGCGCGCCGCTGCGCGCCAGCGAGTCCTTGAGCGCCGCCCAGCCGAGCAGCGCGCACTTGATGCGGGCGGGGTACTGCGAGACACCGGTGAACGCGCTGGCGTCCCCGAGCGCGTCGAGCGCGTCCTCGTCGTCCAGGCCCTTGCCCCGCGAGCCCATGAGGTCGTGGAACACGGCGTCGATGCGGGCGACGTCGGCCAGGTCGTGCCCGGTGACCAGCTCGGTCATCACGGAGGCCGAGGCCTGCGAGATGGAGCAGCCCTGACCCTCCCACGACACCCCGGCGACGGTGGAGCCGTCGACGTCCACGCGCAGCGTGATCTCGTCGCCGCAGGTCGGGTTGACCTGGTGCGACTCCCCCGACCGGTGGTCGGCGGGCGCGTCCACGAGCCCCCGCCCGTGCGGGCGCTTCGCGTGGTCCAGGATCACCTGCTGGTACATCTGCTCGAGCGAGCTCACTGCTGTCCTCTCCGCCTGCCGTCAGTCCATACCGAAGAACGCGCGCACGCCCGCCAATGCTTCCCGGAACGCCGCGATCTCCTCGGTGGTGGTGTACACCGACGCCGACGCGCGGGCCGTCGCCGCCACGCCGAACCGGCGGTGCAGCGGCTGCGCGCAGTGGTGACCCACGCGCACCGCGATGCCCTTGTCGTCGAGCACCTGCCCGACGTCGTGCGCGTGCACGCCGTCGACGACGAACGACACGACCGCGAGCCGGTCGCGCGCGTCCGCCGGCCCGACGATCCGCACGCCCGGGATCTCGGCGATCCGCACCAGCTCGGCCGCGAGCTCCTGCTCGTGCCGCGCGACGCGGTCCATGCCCAGCTCGTCCAGCCACTGCGCCGCGACACCCATGCCGACGGCCTGCGCCACCATCTGCGTGCCCGCCTCGAACCGCTGCGGCGGCGGCGCGTACGTGGTCTCGGCCATGGTCACGACCTCGACCA
The DNA here is from genome assembly GCF_042728595.1 of Isoptericola sp. NPDC060185. NCBI lineage: Bacteria > Bacillati > Actinomycetota > Actinomycetes > Micrococcales > Promicromonosporaceae > Isoptericola > Isoptericola sp. NPDC060185. The sequence continues at coordinate 21,433 of NZ_JBHWYY010000027.1, forward strand.
TCGACCCGCCCGTGGTGACGGGCGGCATGGCCTCGAGCAGCTCGCGCCGCCCGTACAGGGCGCCGACGCCGGTGGGGCCGAGCATCTTGTGCGCGCTGAAGGCGGCGAGGTCGACGCCCAGGGCGTGCAGGTCGACGGGCAGGTGCGGCACGGACTGGCACGCGTCCAGTACGGTCAGCGCCCCGACCCGCTTCGCCGCCGCGACCAGCTCGGCCACCGGAGCGATCGCGCCGGTCACGTTCGACACGTGCCCGAACGCGACGACGCGGGTGCGGTCGGTGATCACGCTCGCGACGTCGGAGAGGTCGATGCGCCCCTCGTCGTCGACGCCGAACCAGCGCAGGACGGCGCCCGTGCGCGCGCACAGCTCCTGCCACGGCACGAGGTTCGCGTGGTGCTCCGCCTCGGTGACGACGATCTCGTCGCCCGGCGCCAGGCGGAACCGCTCGGCGGCCGCTCCCCCGCGCCCGGCCGTCGCGTTGGAGAACGCGTAGGCCACGAGGTTGAGCGCCGCCGTCGCGCCCGACGTCCAGACGATCTCGTCGACGTCGGCCCCGACGAACGCGGCCACGGCGGACCGCGCGTCCTCGAACGCCTCGGTCGCCTCCTCCGCGAGCTGGTGCGCGCCGCGGTGCACGGCGGCGTTGCGCTGCTCGTAGAAGTCGACCTCGGCCTCGAGCACCACGTTCGGCTTCTGCGAGGTCGCGGCCGAGTCCAGGTAGACGAGCGGCCGGCCGCCCCGCACCGTGCGCCCGAGCAGCGGGAAGTCCGCGCGCACGGCGGCGAGCTCCGCCGCGGTGAGCGACGGGCGCACGGTGTCGGTGGTGGTCATGCTGTCCTCCTGGTGACGGCTCCTCGACAGAGGAGGTCAGGCCATCGTCGCGCCGGTGCCGACGTACTTGTCGTAGCCGTTCTCCTCGAGCTGCTCCGCGAGCTCGGGGCCGCCCTCCTCGGCGATCTTGCCGTCGACGAAGACGTGCACGAAGTCGGGCTTGATGTAGCGCAGGATGCGCGTGTAGTGCGTGATGAGAAGGACGCCGACGTCGGTGTTCGCCTTGGCCCGGTTCACGCCCTCGGACACGACGCGCAGGGCGTCGACGTCCAGGCCGGAGTCGGTCTCGTCGAGGATCGCGAAGTGGGGCTTGAAGAGCTCCATCTGCAGGATCTCGTGGCGCTTCTTCTCGCCGCCGGAGAAGCCCTCGTTGACGGAGCGCTCGGCGAAGGTCGAGTCGATGCGGAGGTTCTCCATCGCACCCTTGACCTCCTTGCCCCACGTGCGCAGGGCGGGCGCCTCGCCGTCGATGGCGGTCTTGGCGGTGCGCAGGAAGTTCGCCACCGACACGCCCGGCACCTCGACCGGGTACTGCATGGCGAGGAAAAGGCCGGCGCGGGCGCGCTCGTCGACGGTCATCGCGAGGAGGTCCTCGCCGTCGAGCGTCGCGGTGCCCGAGGTCACCGTGTACTTCGGGTGGCCGGCGAGGGCCGAGGCGAGGGTCGACTTGCCGGAGCCGTTCGGCCCCATGATGGCGTGCGTCTCGCCCGAGTTGATGGTCAGGTCGACGCCGCGCAGGATCGGCTTGGCGCCTTCCTTGGTCTCGACGCTGACGTGCAGGTCGCGGATCTCCAGGGTGGGCATGCTTCGTGTCTCCAGGTCTGTGTTGCGAAAGTCTGAGGCAGGTCAGGACGCGACGGCGAGCCGCTCGTCGACGTCCACGAGGATGCGGTCGCCGTCCACGGTCACCGGGTACACCGGCACGGGCTGCGTCGCGGGGAGCTGGACCGGCTTGCCGGTGCGCAGGTCGAACTGCGAGCCGTGCAGCCAGCACTCGACGAGGCAGCCCTCGACCTCCCCGTCGGACAGGGAGACCTGCCCGTGCGAGCAGATGTCGGACAGGGCGTGCCAGCCGCCGTCGGCGTCGCGCACGACGGCGACCGGGACCGGGGCCCCGTCCGCGCCGTCGAGCTCCACGAGCATGGCCTCCTCGGGGGCGAGGTCGTCGGCCATGCAGGCCAGCTGAGAGGTCATCGCCGCGTCACTCCGCGGCCGGCGCGACGCCGGTGATGACGCTCATCGACTTCTCGAGCTCGGCCTCGATCGACGCGAGCAGGCGCTCCTCGACCGACGGGACGCCGATCTGGTCGATCAGCTCGGCGAAGAAGCCGCGCACCACGAGGCGACGCGCGTCGACCTCGGGGATGCCGCGGGCCATGAGGTAGAAGAGCTGCTCGTCGTCGAAGCGGCCGGTCGCCGACGCGTGCCCCGCGCCCTCGATCTCGCCCGTCTCGATCTCCAGGTTCGGCACCGAGTCGGCGCGGGCGCCGTCGGTGAGGACCAGGTTGCGGTTGAGCTCGTAGGTGTCGGTGCCCTCGGCCTCGGCCTGGATGAGCACGTCCCCGACCCACACCACGTGCGCGCCGGCGCCCTGCAGCGCGCCCTTGTAGGTGACGCGCGACTTGCAGCGCGGCACGGCGTGGTCCACGAAGAGGCGGTGCTCCTGGTGCTGGTCCGCGTCGGCGAAGTACAGGCCGACCATCTCGACCTCGCCGCCCTCGCCCGTGAACGTCGCGTCCGGGGTGATGCGCACGACGTCGCCGCCGAACGTCACCACGACGTGCTTGAGCTTGGCGTCGCGGCCGATGCGGGCGCGGTGGCTGGAGGCGTGCACGGCGCCGTCGGCCCAGTCCTGCACCGACACGACCGTCAGGTGCGCGCCCTCGTCCACGACGATCTCGACCGTCTGGTTGAGGACGGCGTCGCCGCGGTGGTCGATGACGACGACACCCTCGGCGTGGTGCTCGGCGTGCACCAGCAGGTGCTGCGCCGTCGCGTCCTTGGTCGCGCCCTCGACGCGCACCGAGGTGACCTCGGTGGCGACGGCCTCGGCCGGGAGCGTGACGACGGTCGCCTCGGCGGCCGCGTTCCACGCGGTCACGGCGGTACGGTCGCCCGGCTTGCCGGTGGTGCCCAGGCGCGGGTCGTCCTTGCCGACGATCTCGACCTTGGCCTCGGGCGTCTCGACGACGGTCGTGAGGACGCCGCCGGCGCCCAGGTCCTCGCCGAACAGCGGCTGGAGCCGCGCGACGGGCGAGAACCGCCACTCCTCCTCGCGCCCGGTGGGCACGGGGATGTCGGCGAGGTCGAACGACGTCTTGCGCTCGGCGCGCGAGCCGACCGGGACGACGCCGTGGGAGTGCGCGCCGTCGGCCACGGCGCGGGAGTGATCCGTGGACAGATCAGTGGTAGCAGTCATTTCAGCCGACGGACCCTTCCATCTGCAGCTCGATGAGGCGGTTGAGCTCGAGCGCGTACTCCATGGGCAGCTCGCGCGCGATGGGCTCGACGAACCCGCGCACGATCATGGCCATCGCCTCGGTCTCCTCCATGCCTCGGGACATGAGGTAGAACAGCTGGTCCTCGCTCACCCGCGAGACCGTCGCCTCGTGCCCCATGGACACGTCGTCCTCGCGGACGTCGACGTACGGGTAGGTGTCGGACCGGGAGATCTGGTCGACGAGCAGCGCGTCGCACAGCACGGTCGACGCGGAGTGCTTGGCGCCCTCGAGCACCTGCACCAGGCCGCGGTACGACGTGCGGCCGCCGCCACGGGCGACGGACTTGCTCACGATCGACGACGACGTGCGCGGCGCGGCGTGCACCATCTTGCAGCCGGCGTCCTGGTGCTGGCCCTCGCCCGCGAAGGCGATGGACAGCGTCTCGCCGCGGGCGTGCTCGCCCAGCAGGTAGATCGCCGGGTACTTCATCGTCACCTTGGAGCCGATGTTGCCGTCGACCCACTCCATGGTGGCGCCCTCGGCGGCCGTGGCGCGCTTGGTCACCAGGTTGTACACGTTGTTCGACCAGTTCTGGATGGTCGTGTAGCGCACGCGGGCGTTCTTCTTCACGACGATCTCGACGACCGCGGAGTGCAGCGAGTCGCTCGAGTAGATCGGCGCGGTGCAGCCCTCGACGTAGTGCACGTAGGAGCCTTCGTCCGCGATGATCAGCGTCCGCTCGAACTGGCCCATGTTCTCCGTGTTGATGCGGAAGTAGGCCTGCAGCGGGATCTCGACGTGCACGCCCGGCGGCACGTAGACGAACGAGCCGCCCGACCACACGGCCGAGTTCAGCGCGGCGAACTTGTTGTCACCGGCGGGGATGACGGTGCCGAAGTACTCCTGGAACAGCTCCGGGTAGTCGCGCAGGCCCGTGTCCGTGTCCACGAAGATGACGCCCTGGGCCTCGAGGTCCTCGCGGATCTGGTGGTACACGACCTCGGACTCGTACTGCGCGGCGACGCCGGCCACGAGGCGCTGCTTCTCCGCCTCGGGGATGCCGAGCCGGTCGTACGTGGCGCGGATGTCCTCGGGCAGGTCCTCCCAGCTGGCGGCCTGCTTCTCCGTGGAGCGCACGAAGTACTTGATGCGGTCGAAGTCGATCCCGGTGAGGTCGGCGCCCCAGTTCGGCATCGGCTTCTTGTCGAACAGGCGCAGCGCCTTGAGGCGCGCCTTGCGCATCCACTCGGGCTCGTCCTTCAGCTCCGAGATGTTCTTGACGACGTCCTCGTTGAGGCCGCGGCGTGCGGCCTCGCCCGCGGCGTCGCTGTCGCGCCAGCCGTACTCGTACGCACCGATCGAGTCGATGATCTCGTCATCGGACCGCTTCTCGGTGCTCTGCGCCGAAGCCGCCTGGGCGGCGTCCTGGGTGGGAGCGCTCATCGTGTTCCTTCCTGCGTGCCGCGGGTGCGGTGGGCCGGGGTGGGGAGGTTCTGGGGTGTGACCTGCGTGGTGACGGTCGGGACGTTCGTGACGCAGGCGTGCGCGCCGCCCGCGATGGTGGCCAGGCGCTGGACGTGCGTGCCCAGCAGCTCGGAGAAGGCGCGGGCCTCCGCCTCGCACAGCTCGGTGAACTCCTCGGCGACGTGCTGCACGGGGCAGTGGCCCTGGCACAGCTGGACCGTCGGGAGCAGCGGGCCGGACACGGGCCGGACCGACGCCGCGTAGCCGTCGGCCGAGAGCAGGTCGGCGAGCTGACCCGCGCGGCCCTCGGGGTCGGCGGCGGTGAGGCGCGGCGCGTACCGCGCGACGACGGCGTCGTAGCGCTCCGCCGCGAACCGGGCGACGGCCTCGCTGCCGCCGGTCTCGCGCAGGTGGCGCATCACCTGGGCAGCGAGCTCGGAGTAGCCGCCCGCGAGGTCGGACTGTCCGCGCGTGCTCACCACGTACCGGCGCGCAGGGCGCCCGCGGCGGCCGGACGACGGGCCGCCGTCGTGCACGGCGATCGTCCCGTCCTCCTCGAGGCAGGCCAGGTGGCGGCGCACGGCCGCGGAGGTGAGTCCCAGGCGGTCGGCCAGCTCGGCGGCGCTGACGGGGCCCTCGCCGGCGACGAGCTCCAGGACGCGGCGGCGGGTGGTGCCGTCGGCCTCGGGGGCGCCGTCGAGGACGCGCGGGACGGCGCGCGCCGAGCTGCGGTCGGTCGTGCTCGTCGGCATGCGCTCCTCCCCTACGGCTCGTGGACCGACCGGGGGCAGGCCTCAACTGCAGGACACGGCCACCGGCGACGACGTCGATATAGGGAACATCCTTGTTGCGTAATCCAGGATGTCAAGCAAGGCATGCCTCACCGGCCCCCGTCACGGGCCGCTGGGAGGGCAGGTGTCGCGAACGTCACTCCCCGCTGACGATGCGCCCCTCGATGACCTCGCCCGGGCCGTCGCCCGGACCCTGCGTGCCGAGCTGGTGCAGCTTGACCCCCAGCGCGATCATCACGATGCCGATGATCACCGCGAACACGCCGATCACGATGGACAGGCCCACGATGGCGCTGCTCGGGTTGACGAAGCACACCACGGCGAGCGCGATCAGCAGCAGACCCACGATGAGGTTCCACACCCACGACGCCCCGCCACGGCGCCGCATCGTCGGGACCACGAAGAGCTGCAGCAGCCCCACCAGCAGCGCCCAGATCGCGATGAGCACCAGCACGAACCCGAGGAAGAAGTTCGGGATGAACAGCATCAGCGCACCGACCACCAACGAGACGATGCCGATGCCGGTGTTGACGGATCCCGCCGAGGTCCCCCGGCGCCGGATCCCGTCGATGATGCTCACGAGCCCGTCGATCAGCACGAACACCCCGAAGACCTGGACCAGCAGGCCCGGCGTCTTGTCCGGCAGGAAGATCGCCAGCAGACCGAACAGCAGCGCCAGCACGCCGCGGATCACCGGCCAGTACCACAGGCGCCGGGCCAGGGCGGCGACGTCCTGCGGCGGGGTGAACGTGTAGAAGGTCATGGTCGTGCTGCTCCTCCGGTCGGGCGTGACGGGGCGCCGCCCCGTCCGGGCGACTCCGTAGAATCTTCCGGTGCCCACCTCGATCGCGCCATCGGGCGCGGACGGCGCCACGCCGCCCGCCCGCCCTGCCGAGGACCGCCGTGCCGGCTCCGTCGAGCCCTCCGCCGGTGCCGCGGTCCACGTGCGGGGCCTCGTCAAACGCTACGGCGGCCGGGACGTGGTCGCAGGCCTGGACCTCGTCGCCGACGCCGGCGCGGTGACGGCCGTGCTCGGCCCCAACGGCGCCGGCAAGACCACCACGATCGAGTGCTGCGAGGGGCTGCGCTCCCCCGACGGCGGCACGGTGCGGGTGCTGGGGCTCGACCCGGTGGCCGACGCGCGCGCCCTGCGCCCCCGCGTGGGCGTCATGCTCCAGGACGGCGGACTGCCGACCGGCGCCCACGCGGGCGAGGTGCTGCGGCACGTCGCCGCCATGTACGCAGCCCCGCGCGACGTGACGGAGCTCGGCGAGCGCCTGGGCATCGGCTCGTTCGCGCGGACCACGGTGCGCCGCCTGTCGGGCGGACAGCGGCAGCGGCTGTCGCTCGCCGCGGCGGTGGTCGGACGGCCCGAGGTCGTCTTCCTCGACGAGCCCAGCGCGGGCATGGACCCCCAGAGCCGGCACGCCGTGTGGGAGCTCGTGCGCGAGCTGCGCGACGAGGGCGCCGCCGTCGTCCTCACGACGCACCTCATGGACGAGGCCGAGGACCTGGCCGACCGCGTGCACGTCGTCGACCACGGGCGCGTCATCGCCAGCGGCAGCGTCCCCGAGCTCCTCTCCCCCGACGCGCAGGACGACCGGACGCTGCGGTTCGACGCCGCCCCCGGCCTGGACGTCGCGGCCCTCGCCGCGTCGCTGGGCGACCAGCTGGACGACCGGCTGGGCGACGAGCGCGGCCGGTCCGGCGGCCCCGGCACCTGGGCGGTGGCCGAGCCGCAGCCCGGCTCCTACGTCGTGACGGGCCCCGCCGGCCCCCGCGCGCTGGCCGCGCTGACCGGCTGGCTCGCCGACCAGGACGTCCTCGCGAGCCGGCTCACCGTGGGCCGCCGCACGCTGGAGGACGTCTTCCTCGACCTGACGGGACGGCACCTGCGATGACCACGACCACCCCCGCTCCGGCTCCCGCCCCGGCGGCCGAGCCCCCCGGGCTCGCCGCCCCCGCATGGCGCCGGGTCCTGGCCCAGGCCGGCTTCGAAACCCGCGCCGTCCTGCGCAACGGCGAGCAGCTGCTCGTCACGATCGTGCTGCCGGTCATGGTGCTGCTCGGCCTCACCCGCACCAGCGTGATCGAGATCGACACGGGCGGGCTCGCCCGCATCGACTTCGTCACGCCGGGCGTGCTCGCGCTCGCCTGCGTGTCCACGGCGTTCACCTCTCAGGCCATCGCCACCGCCTTCGACCGGCGCAACGGCGTGCTCCGCCTCCTCGCCACGACCCCGCTGGGCCGCGGCGGGCTGCTCGCAGGCAAGCTGCTGGGCGTGCTCGCGGTCGAGGTCGTGCAGGTCGTCGTGATCGGCGCCGTGGCTCTGGCGCTCGGCTGGCAGCCGGCCGCCGGCGGGATCCTGGCCGCCGTCGGCGTCGGGCTGCTCGGCACCGCATGCTTCACCGCCCTCGCGATGCTCCTGGCGGGCACGCTGCGCGCCGAGGGCGTGCTGGCGCTCGCCAACCTCGTCCTCGTGCTCCTCGTCGTGGGCGGCGGGCTGCTGGTGCCGCCGGAGCAGCTGCCCGGCGCGCTCGAGCACCTCGCGACGTTCCTGCCGTCGGGCGCGCTCGGCGAGGCGATGCGCGGCGCCCTGCTCGGCACCGGGGTGCCGGCGCTGGCCGTCGTCGTGCTCGCCGCGTGGACGGCGCTGCTCGCATGGGCCGCGGCCCGCTTCTTCCGCTGGCAGTGACCGCGCGCCGGGAGCCGGGCGAAGGTCACACCGCCGGGCCCCCGCGGGGGCCCGGGCGCCCGGATTCCGGCGATACCGTGGACCCGTGACCTCGCCGAGCCCCGCCGCGCCCGCCCCCGAGGCGGGTCCTGGCCCGCTGACCGACCGGCCCGACCGCCTCGCCCGGTTCCGCCCCTGGACCCGCGGCGTGCTGCTCGCGAACGTCATCGGGCAGATCCTCATCATCGGCACCGGCGGGGCCGTGCGGCTCACCGACTCCGGGCTCGGCTGCTCGAGCTGGCCGAACTGCGAGCCGGGCGAGTTCAGCCCCGTCTTCCACCAGGCCTCGACGATCCACCCGTACATCGAGTTCGGGAACCGGGCGCTGGCGTTCCTCCTGGCGATCGTCGGGCTGATGGTCCTCGTGCTCGTGGCCACCGACCGCCGCCGGCCCACGTCGTACCGCGCTCTCGGCGTCGTGCCGCTGGCCGGCGTCGTCGCGCAGGCGGTCATCGGCGGCGTCGTCGTGCTGCTGCACCTGCACCCCGGCTGGGTCTCGCTGCACTTCGGCGTCTCGGCGGCGCTCGTGTGGTTCAGCGCCTACCTGCTGCACCGCCACGGCGAAGGCGACGGCACCCCCGCGCAGGTCGGCGGACGGGCCGTGTCGGTGGTCGGCACGATCCAGGGCGTCCTCCTCGTCCCGATCGTCACCCTCGGCGTCCTCGTCACCGGCTCCGGCCCGCACTCCGGCGACGACTCCGTGGGCTACCGCCTCGCCCTCGACCCCCTGACGGTCACCAAGGCGCACTCCGGCTCCGTCTGGCTGTTCACGATCACGCTCGTCGTACTGCTGGTGCTGCTGTACCGCACGGTGCCCGGGCCCGGCGTCCTGGCCGCCCGGAAGGGCGCGTGGCTGCTGGTCGTCGTGACGCTGGCCCAGGGCCTCATCGGGTACGTGCAGTACTTCACCGGCCTGCCCGAGCTGCTCGTCGGCTTCCACCTGGTCGGCGCGGGCTGTCTCACCTGGGCCACCGCGAACGCTGTCCTGCGCCTGCGCACCCGCACCTAGCCGGGTACGCCCGGCGGCGCGCAGCCCCGCCCGGCTCCGCGCTACCGTGCTCGGGTGCGCATCGAGGTCGACGGCCGCCCCGCGACGGCCGAGCAGGTCGCGTCCACCGACGGTCACTTCACCGCCATGCAGGTCCGCCACGGCGGCGTGCAGGGCCTGGAGCACCACCTGCTCCGGCTCGACGCCGCCCACCGCGAGATCTTCGGCGTGCCGCTCGACGGCGACCGGGTCCGCGCCCTCGTGCGGCACGCGCTCGACGGCCGCGCCGACGCGTCCGTGCGGGTGGTGCTGCGCGACCCCGAGCACGTCGCCGTCCAGGTCACCGACCCCCGCCTCCCGCCGACGGCGCCCCAGCGCCTGCGCGCCGTGCCGTACCTGCGACCCTTCGCCCACCTCAAGCACCTGGGCGGCTTCGCCCAGGCGCAGTGGGCCCGGCAGGTCGAGCGCGAGGGGTACGATGACGCCCTCCTGACCGGACCCGACGGCGCAGTGGCCGAGTCGACGATCGCGAACGTCGGGTTCCTCGAGCCGGGCGGCGACGTCGTCTGGCCCACCGCCCCGCACCTGCGCGGCACCGGCCTCGCGCTCGTCGAAGCCGTCGCGCCCTGCGTGTCGCGGCCGGTGCACCTGGCCGACCTGGCCGGGTTCGCGGGCGCCCTCCTCGTCAACTCGATCGGGATCGTCGCCGTCGCGTCCGTCGACGCCGCCGCGCTGCCCGACGCCGCCGCCCGCGTCGCGGAGATCCGGTCCGCGGTGGCCGCCCTCCCCCGGGACGCCGTCTGAGGTGATGTCGTGGGGCCCCGGCCCCACCCCCGGATGCCCTGACGGCGCCGCGCGAGGCCGTGACAGCGCCGTGACAGCAGGCTGCGAGCGCCGCCGCGCACGGTGGTGCCATGACCACCACCGCGATCGAGGCCGAGGGCCTCGTCAAGACCTTCGGCGACAACCGCGCCGTGGACGGGGTCGACCTGCAGGTCGCCACCGGCACGGTCTACGGCGTGCTCGGCCCGAACGGGGCCGGCAAGACCACCACGATCCGCATGCTGGCGACGCTGCTGCGCCCGGACGCCGGGCGGGCCAGCGTGTTCGGCCACGACGTGGCCCGGGAGCCGTTCATCGTGCGACAGCTCATCGGCGTCACGGGGCAGTACGCCTCGGTCGACGAGACCCTCAGCGCGACGGAGAACCTGCTGCTCTTCTGCCGCCTCAACGGGCTCAAGGGCGCCGCCGCGACGCGCCGCACCCGTGACCTGCTCGAGGAATTCAGCCTCACCGACGCCGCCGCGCGCCCCCTGAAGAACTTCTCCGGCGGCATGCGCCGCCGGCTCGACCTGGCGGCCAGCCTCATCGCGCAGCCGCCGCTGCTCTTCCTGGACGAGCCCACCACCGGCCTCGACCCGCGCACCCGCGCGCAGATGTGGGAGACCATCCGCCGCCTCGTCGCGACGGGGTCCACCGTGCTGCTCACCACGCAGTACCTCGACGAGGCCGACCAGCTCGCGGACCGCATCGCGGTCATCGACCGCGGGCGGGTCGTCGCGGAGGGCACCGGCGACGAGCTCAAGTCCTCCGTGGGCGAGCAGTCGCTGCAGCTCACGCTCGTGCGCGCCGAGGACGTCCCCGTAGCCCTCGAGGCCGTGCGGGACGTGCTCGGCGTGCCCGCCACGCCGTCGCCGGAGTCCCGCCGCCTCACGGTGCCCGTCGCCGACCCGGCCCGCGTCACCGACCTGCTGGTGCGCCTCCGCGGCGCGGGGGTCGACGTCGACGGCCTGTCGATGGACAAGCCCACGCTCGACGAGGTGTTCCTGACCCTGACCGGCCACGGCGCGACCGAGTCCGACGCCGCCGGCTCCCCCGAGCTCGAGGAGATCCCCGCATGACCACCCTCACCGCAACCCCCGCGGCGCCGTCGGCGTCGGGCGGGCGCATCGTCCCCGGCGCCGAGCGCACCCTGCGCAACCGCGTCACCGTCGGCCAGGCCGTGTCCGACTCGCTTGCCATGGCCCGGCGCGGCCTCATCAAGATCCGCCGCACGCCGGAACAGCTCATCGACGTCACGGTGCAGCCGATCATCTTCACGCTGATGTTCACGTACATCTTCGGCGGGGCGATCTCCGGCAGCATCGCGGCCTACCTGCCCGTCATCATCCCGGGCATCCTCGTGCAGACCGTCATCACGGCGTCCGCCGTCACCGGCACCCAGCTGCGCGAAGACATGGACAAGGGCGTGTTCGACCGGTTCAAGTCGCTGCCCATCGCCCGCATCGCGCCCCTCGCCGGCGCCCTGATCGCGGACCTGGTCCGCTACCTCATCGCCACGACCCTGACGATCTGCATGGGCCTGGTCATGGGCTGGCGCCCGGGCGGCGGTGTCGGCGGCGTGCTGCTCGCCGGCCTGCTGGTCATCGTCTGCGCCTGGTCGCTGAGCTGGATCTTCGCGTTCTTCGGCGTCATCGGCCGGTCCGCGTCGTCCGTGCAGGGCATCTCGTTCCTGGTGCTCTTCCCGCTGACGTTCCTGTCCAACGCGTTCGTCCCCGTGGACACGATGCCCGGCTGGCTGCAGGGCTTCGTCAACGTCAACCCGGTGTCGCACCTCGTGACGGCCGTCCGCGACCTCGCCTCCACCGGCAGCGTCACGGGCCAGGTCGGCATCGCACTGCTCAGCTGCGCCGTCGTCGTGGCGATCTTCGCCCCGCTGGCCGTGCGGAGCTACATGAAGAAGGCCTGACCGCGCTCGTCCCCGGGCTCCTGGTCCGCCTCCCCCGCGAGGCGGACCAGGAGCTCCTCCGCGCGCGGCACCAGCGCGTCGCGGGCCAGCACACCGGCCCGGTCCTCGCCCTGGCGCACCAGCTCGGCGCCGGACCTGCCCGCCAGGGAGGCGACCCCGGCCAGGTCCGCCCGCAGGCGGTCGAGCCGCAGGGCCGGGAGGTCCTGGCGCGCGCCCATCAGGCCCGCGAGGGCGAGCAGCTCGGCGCCGTCGGCCGCGCGGTCGGGCCACCGCTCGGACGACACCCCGGGGTCGAGGCACGCCCAGTACGCGACACCGACCGACGACGTCGCGAGGACCGGGCGGTCGACGAAGCCGCGCCCGTGGCCCCGCACCCGCCGCCCCACGTCGACGATCCGCCGCACGAGGACGCCGCCGTCCGCCCCTGCCTGCACCCGCCGGACGAGGGTCGCCGAGGCGAGCAGCAGGAACCACGGCGCGGCGTCCCCCCGCGGCTGGCCCGGACCGAACGTCTCGATCGCCCGGTCGAGGTGCGCGAGAGCGCCCGGGCGGTCGCCGCGGGCCCACGCCAGCTCGCCGCGCCCCAGCTCCACGACGCCGCGCGCCTGCTGCTCGCGCCCGTCGTCGCCAGCCTCCGGGGTGGGGACCATCGACACGACCACGGACTCGGCGGTCGCCAGGTCGCCGAGCGTGAGGGCCGAGCCCAGCTCGATCCACCGGACCTGCCACTGCATCTCCTCGGCGCCTATCCTGAGCACGCCGTCCTTCGCCCGCGCGACCCAGCGGGCCGCCTCGGCCGCCTCGCCCTGCTCCGCGAGGAACGACGCGAGGACCATCGCGGTCATGGCCGAGGCCGCGGCGTCGTCGATCCCGCGGGCCACCTCGTGCGCGCCGCGCGCGAGCTCGACAGCACGTGCGATCTCGCCGTCGTTCTCGCGCTGCTGGGCCTCGAACATGTGCCCGAGCAGCGCCGTGTACCCGTCGTCGGACCGCTGCAGCCGGGCGAGCACCTCGAGCGACTCCTCGGCCGTCCGGGCCAGCACGAGGTGGGAGAGCTCGCGCGTCCGCGCCCCCACGCCCCGGCTCGTGCGCAGCAGCCGGCGCAGCCGCGCGAGGGGTCGCGCGGCAGACCCCGGGACCCCGAAGACGGACGCGGCGGCGATCGCCTCCAGCGCGATCGCGGTGGCGTCGGCGTGCTCGTCCGGTACCGGCCACCCCTCCAGGGCGTGCAGCACCCCGGGCACCAAGCCCACCACCCGCTCCTCCGCGCCGCGCACCGCCCAGCTGCCCAGCAGCGCGACGAAGCCGTGCACCACCACCTCCGGTCGCGACAGGTCCATGCCGCGCCGGACCGCGAACACGAGGTTCTCCTGCTCGCGCCCGAGCTCCGCGACCGCCTCGAGCTGGCGCGGTGACAGCATCCTGGACGCGCACCGGCGGGCCACGGTCAGCGCCCACGCGAGGACGGCCTCGTCGGCGGCCGGCTCCTCGTGGGCGTCCGCGAGCCGCAGCAGCCCGAACTCGCGCACCGTCTCGACCATGCGGTACCGGCTCGCGCCGTCCGCCTCCTCGACCCGCACCAGCGACTGCAGCACGAGAGCGTCGACGTCGTCGTCCACCTGCCAGCCGGGCGCCTCGGGACGGAGGGAGCGCGCGGCCTCGGCGGAGAACCCGTCGGGGAGCACGGCCGCACGCCGCCACAGCGCCTGCTGGCCGGGCGTGAGCAGGTTCCAGCTCCAGTCCAGCACCGCCTCCAGCGTGCGGTGCCGGTCCGGGACCGACCGGTCGCGCACCCGCAGCAGGGCGAACCGCTCGACGAGCCGGGCGTCGATCTCCGCGACGCTCAGGGTGCGCACGCGCGCCGCCGCCAGCTCGATCGCCAGGGGCAGCCCGTCCAGCCGCTCGCACAGGTGTGCGACGGCCGCGCGGTCGAGCAGCGCGTCGGGCCGCACGGCGCGGGCCCGCTCGACGAACAGGCGGACGGCGGGGCCGTCGTCGTCGCCGTCCGGAGCGGAGCCGAGCGGGGCGGGCACGTACGTCTCCTCCTGCTCCAGCAGCAGCGGGGTGCGGCTCGTGGCGAGCACCCGCAGCCGCGGCGAGACCGCCAGCAATGTCCCGGCCCACCGCGCGGCGCCCTCCACGACGTGCTCGCAGTTGTCGAGCACGACCAGGGCCTCGGCGTCGCGCAGGCGGGCTGTCACCTGGGTGGCGACGTCGCCCGCCTGGAGCCGGTCGGCCAGGCGCACGGAGCCGACCCCCGGCGCGACGCCCAGGGCGTCCGCGAGCGCCAGGACCACGTCGTCGTCGCTCCGCACGCCGACGAGCTCGACGACGACCACGACCGCGGCGCGGCCCAGCGACCGACGGGCGACCTCCTGCGCGAGCCGGGTCTTGCCGAGCCCGCCCGGGCCCAGGACGGTGACGAGGCGTGAGGCCCTCAGGGCGTCGAGGACGGCCGCGACGTCCGGCTCGCGGCCGAGCAGCGGCGTCGGATAGGTGCGCAGGCCCCGCGCCGTGCCGCCGGCGGGCGCGCTCCCGGCGCCCGGGGCGCCCGAGCCGGGGGCGGCCGCCAGGACCGGTGGGACCGACGGCGCTTCCGCGACTCCCGGCCGGGCGTCCGTCGCGTCCCCCGACGGTCCGATCTGCGCGGCGAGCCGCTCGGACAGGGCGACGGTCGCCGGGCCGGGCTCGCTGCCGAGCTCGCGCACGAGCACGGACCGCAGCCGCGTGAACACCCGCAGCGCCTCGCCCGGTCGGCGGAGGCCGCCGAGCGCCGCCATGAGCGCGCGGGCCGCGTCCTCGTCCGTCGGGTCGGCCGCCACGTCGGCGCCGGCGAGCTCCGCGACGAGGCCGTGCTCCCCCGCCGCCTCGGCCGCGTCGCGGCGCACGGCGCGGAGCTCGTCGCGCCGCCGCCGGGCGACGGCCGCGAGCTCCGCGGCGACGGCCGCGAACTCGCCGCCCTCCAGGTCGACGCCCGGCGTGCCGCTCCACAGCGCCAGGGACTCCTCGGCGGTGCGGGCGGCGACGCCCGGGTCGCCGGAGACGAGCTCACGGCGCGCGGCCGTCAGGCCCTCGCGGGCCAGGTCGAGGTCGGTCGCCACGCCCAGGGCGTACCCCGCCTCCGTGGCCAGCACCACGCCGCGCCCTGCCACGGCGCGCAGCCGCGAGACGAGGTTCTGCAGGGCAGCACGCGGGTCGGCGGGCAGGGACTCCTGCCACAGCCGGTCGACGAGGACGGACGACGAGACGCCGCGCGGGCCCGCGAGGGCGAGCAGGGTGACGAGCGCCGACGCGCGCGCACCCCGCGGCGCGCGCTCTTCGCCTCCCGCCCCGGAGACTCGGACCGGGCCGAGCACCCGCACCGCGGGCGTGCCCGCCGGCGCCGGCGGACCGTCGGTACCGGGCTCGGGGAGGGAGGCGTCACGCACGCCTGTGGAGCCTACCGGCAGCTCAGGCGCCGGGCCGGGCAGGCCAGGGCGCGTCCGTCGGCCGCAGGGACGACCAGCCGCCCGCACGGCTCGCGGCGGCGGCGAGGATGCCCACCACGGTCGACGGGTTGTGCAGGCTGCCGTCGAGCGCTCGGGCGACCGCCTCGTCGAGCGGCACCCAGCGCACCTCCATGCCGGCCTCCTCGCCGGTGCGCACGTGCCGGTCGGCCTCGGCCACCGGCGCGATGCCGCGCGCGAGGAAGATCCGCACCGCCTCGTCGCTGCTGCCGGGAGTCGTCGCGTAGTCGGCGAGGACCGCCCACCGTTCGGCGGTGACGTCGGCCTCCTCGGCCAGCTCGCGCGCCGCCGCGTCGACGGCGGGCTCGCCGTCGACGTCGAGCAGCCCGGCCGGCACCTCCCACATGAACGACCGCACGGGGTGGCGGTACTGACGCTCCAGCAGGATCCGCTCCTGCTCGTCGAGCGCCACGATCGCGACGGCGCCGGGGTGCTCCACGTACTCGCGCGTCACCACCCCGGCGTCCCCGAGGTCGACCTCGTCGCGCACGAGGTCGATGATCCGGCCCCGCTGCAGCACGTCGTGCCGCAGGACGGGGCGCGGGGTGATCTCGTCGGCGAGCGGCGCGCCGGCGCCCCCGCCACCCGCGCCCGGGGCGTCGCTCACGCCTGGTTGCCCTGGCGCTCGAGGGCCGCCGCGACGAGCCCCTTGAACAGCGGGTGCGAGCGGGTCGGGCGCGACTTGAACTCGGGGTGCGCCTGCGTGCTCACGTAGTACGGGTGCACGTCGGCGGGCAGCTCGACGAACTCGACGAGCTTCGCGTCGGGCGACGTGCCGGAGAACACCAGGCCGGCCTCCTCGAGCTGCGCCCGGTAGGCGTTGTTCACCTCGTAGCGGTGGCGGTGACGCTCCGAGACCCGCTCGCTGCCGTAGGCCTTCGCCACGACGGAGCCGGCGCCCAGGTGCGCGTCGTACGCGCCGAGGCGCATGGTGCCGCCCAGGTCGCCGCCGCCGTCGACGATCGCGAGCTGCTCCGCCATCGTCGCGATGACGGGGTGCGTGCTCTGCGGGTCGAACTCGGTGGACGACGCGTCCTGCAGCCCCAGCACGTTGCGCGCGTACTCGATGACCATCGACTGCAGGCCGAGGCAGATGCCGAGCGTCGGCACCAGGTTCTCGCGCGCCCAGCGCAGCGCGCCGACCTTGCCGTCGATCCCGCGCACGCCGAAGCCGCCCGGCACGAGCACGGCGTCGACGCCCTCCAGGGCGTCCTGCGCACCCTCGGGGGTGCGGCAGTCGTCGGCGGCCACCCAGCGGATGGCGACCTTGGTGTCGTTGTCGAAGCCGCCGGCGCGCAGCGCCTCGGTCACCGACAGGTACGCGTCGGGCAGGTCGATGTACTTGCCGACGAGGGCGATCTCGACGTTGTGCTCCGGCTCGTGCACGCGCTCCAGCAGGCGGGTCCAGCCGTCCCAGTCGACGTCGTGGAACGGCAGGTCGAGACGGCGCACGACGTAGGCGTCGAGGCCCTCGGAGTGGATGACGCGCGGGATGTCGTAGATGCTCGGCGCGTCGGCGCAGTTGATGACGGCCTCGTTGTCGACGTCGCACATGAGGGCGATCTTGCGCTTGATGCCGTCGGGCACCACGCGGTCCGAGCGGAGCACGATGGCGTCGGGCTGGATGCCGATGGAGCGCAGCGCAGCCACCGAGTGCTGGGTCGGCTTCGTCTTGAGCTCGCCGGACGGGCCGATGTACGGCACCAGCGAGACGTGCAGGAAGAAGCAGTCGTCGCGGCCGAGCTCGTGCCGCACCTGGCGGGCGGCCTCGAGGAAGGGCTGCGACTCGATGTCGCCGACGGTGCCACCGATCTCCGTGATGATGACGTCGACGTCGGGACCCGCCTGGTCGCGCATGCGCGACTTGATCTCGTCGGTGATGTGCGGGATGACCTGGACGGTGTCCCCGAGGTACTCGCCGCGGCGCTCCTTGGCGATCACGCGGGAGTAGACCTGGCCGGTCGTGACGTTCGAGGAGGCCGGCAGCTCGACGTCGAGAAAACGCTCGTAGTGGCCGATGTCGAGGTCCGTCTCGGCGCCGTCCTCGGTGACGAAGACCTCGCCGTGCTGGAACGGGTTCATCGTGCCCGGGTCCACGTTGAGGTACGGGTCGAGCTTCTGCATGGTGACGCGCAGGCCCCGCGAGCGCAGCAGGCGCCCGAGCGAGGAGGCGGTGAGTCCCTTGCCGAGAGACGAGGCCACACCGCCCGTCACGAAGATGTGCCGCGTCTGGTGCGTCGCACCCGTACGGCTGGAGGAGCGGGGCTGGAGTCTGTTCGCGGTGTCGGCCACGGAACTCCATCCTAACAGCGGGTGGGGAGGCGGCACGCGGGCCGTGCGGTGCGTCGCGTCACTCCCCGCGCCGCTCCGCGTCACTCCTGTGCGGCGCCGCGCCCCCGGCGCGCGATGCCCGTCACCGCGGACCGGTCCGTGAGCAGGAAGGCGCCCACGACGGCCCCTCCGCCGACCAGCGCGGCGAGCAGCCCGACGCCGAGCGCCGGGAGGATGGCGGCGTGCGCCGGGAGCAGCACGCCCGACACCAGCGCCCCCGCCCAGGCGCCGAGCGCGGTCGCGACGACGAGCACCACCAGGGTCCGCGGGATGCCCCGGAGCGCCTCGCGCCCGGCGAGCCGGCCCACGGCGACGAGCAGGCCCGCCCCCGCGACCGTCATGCCCAGCGCGGTCGCCAGGCCGAGCTGGGTGAGCACGCCGACCTGGTCGCGGACCCCCGTCGCCGCGGGCAGCACGAAGGCCGCCGCCGCGACGACGAGCCAGCCGGCCGCCGTCACCACGACCGCCACGCGCTGGTGGTCGATCGCGTACAGGGCGCGCGACAGGTGCAGGATCAGCGCGAAGCCGACGATCCCCGGCGCCATCCACGCCACCGCGTCCCCGAGCCCCGCCACCGACCCGTGGGCGATGCGGGCGAACACGGCCTCCACGGCGGACGACGCCGCCACGAGCGCGGCGACGCCGAGCCCCGAGACCACGAGCAGCGTCCGGGTGGTGGCGGCCAGCAGGCTCCGGAACAGGTCGCGGCGCCCGTGCGCCACGTGCTCCGCGAGCCGCGGGAACGTGCTCGTCGCGAGCGGGAACGCCAGCACGGCGTAGGGCAGCAGGTAGACCTGCTGGGCGAACGTGTACGTCGGGAACGTCTGCGACGGCCCGAACTGCAGCGCCGCGCCCATCACGGCGAGCACGGACAGCTGCTGCGCCACGAGGGCACCGACCCCCGCCAGCGCGAGGTTGCGGGCGCGGACACCCTCGCCGCCGGGGAAGCGCAGCGTGGGCCGCAGCCGCGTCCCGGTCCGCCGCACCGGCAGCACGAGGGGCAGCGCGAGCACGGCGACCCCCGCCGTCGTGCCCCAGCCCAGCCAGCCGATCGCGGCGGCGGACAGCGCGCCGACGTCGTCCCGGTTCTCGCCCGTCATGGCGACGAAGACGAGGTACACGACGATGACGGCCACGCTGGACAGCAGCGGCGCGAACGCCTGCCAGAAGAACCGCTTGTGCGCCTGCAGGATGCCGCCGAGCACCACCGCGAGCCCGTACAGCGGGACCTGGAGCGCGAACGTCCGCACGAACGTGGCCGTGACGTCCACGAGCTCCGGGTGCTTGGTCATGAGGAGCCCGGCGATCGGGCCGGCCAGCAGGGCGAGCAGGGCGCCGAGCGGCACGAGGACGGCCAGCGTCCACCCGAGCATCGCCGAGGCCACGCCGGACGTCTCCTTCGCCGACCGGCGGGCGATCGGGCCCGCGAGCAGCGGCACCACCGCGCCCGCGAGCGCGCCGCCGGCGGCGACCTCGAAGAGCACGTTCGGCAGCAGGTTGGCCGCGCTGTACGCGGGCCCGACGCCCTCGGTGCCCACGGCCCACGACAGCACCAGCGACCGGGCGAAGCCGACCAGCCGGCTCGCCACCGTCACGACGGTGATCATCACGGCGGCGCCCGCGAGCGTCTGGGTCGCCGCCCGCAGCCCGCCCGGGCGCGACGTCATGCGGTCACTCCCCCGCGGCGGGGTCCTGGGCTGCCGGCGCCGGCCGTCGGCCGAGCTGGTCGGCGGCGCGCAGCCACGGCGTCCGCTCGATGACGGCGGAGAAGCTCACGCGCTCCGACGCGAGCGTCAGCCCGACGACGGAGGTCAGGGCCGCGAGGCGCACGGCACGCGGGGCGCCGAAGGCCCACTGCGCGCCGACCAGCGCGCCCAGCGCGTTGGCGCCGCCGTCGCCGAGCATGTCCCGCTCGGCGAGGTCGCCGGGGGCGGCGACGGCCGCGGCCCCGAGGACCACGCCCGTGGTCGCCCCGGCGCCGCCCGCGACGGGCAGGCTCAGCGCGGCCGAGGCCTTGAGGGCGCGCCCGGGGCGCAGGTCGAGCAGGTTGAGGAGGTTGGCCGTGCCGGCGATCAGCGCGCCGTTGACGGCGACGTCGACCAGGTGGCCCACCGCCCCGCCGCGCCGCCGGGTACCGACCGCGGCCCCGACCAGGGCCGTGGCGCCGATGCCGAGCACCTTGAGCCCGCCGGTGGTGAGCTTGCCCTCGGCGAGCGCGCCCAGGTGCCCGCGCAGCCCCTTGACCCGGGTGCTGGTGTCCTCGGCGAGGTCGTCCACGAGGCCGAACGCGGCGGCGCCGGCAGTCGCGACGACCGTGCCGGCCCGCGCGCGCCCGCCACCCGCGGCGAGCGTGCCCGCCACGAGCCCGGCGGCCACCGCGGGGCCCTCGAGCATGCTGACCGGTTCGCCCCGGTGGTTGGTGCGGGTCCAGCGGGCGGAGCCGCCCGGCGGGTCCGTCTCGAGCGCGCGGCGGGCGAGCGCCGTGCCGGCCGCCGCGACCGCCGCCCCGCGCAGCAGCGCCCCGAGCCCCCCGGCCATCAGCCGTCCGCCTGCGTCGCGCCGTTCACGACCGCCGGCGGGAGGACGGTCGCGCCGTCCTCGAACCCGTACTGGTCGACCGTCCCGGCCTCCTGAGCCGCGATCGCCAGCGGCACGACGATCTGGCCGGTCGTCTCCTCGATCCCGCTCACGGTGCTCACGAGGCCCGAGAGCTCGTCGTCCGAGCGGACGCTGCCCACGAGGTCGCCGTCCTGCGTCGTCGGACCCGCCACGACCGACGTGCCGGCGACCTGGGCCGACGTGCCCGCGAGTGCCACGAGCGCGCCCATCCCGGTCTGCTTCGGGTCGGCGTCGGTCGTCTGCGAGTCGTCGGTGGCCTTGCCGCCGCCCGACAGCAGCAGGATCGCATCGGCGGGGGCGCTCGGCTCCGCGACCTGCTCCACGAGGCCCACCTGCTGCAGCAGGTGCTGCTGCTCCAGCGCCACGTCGGAGAAGGTCCCGGCCTCGGGGCCCGCGTCGGTGAGCGCGACCGTCAGCGAGGCGGCCAGCAGCTCAGCGGTGCCGGAGTCCTCGTCGATGGCGCCGTCGACGGCGTCGGCCGGCAGCTTGGCGCGCAGCCCGTCCGCGACGGTCTCCCGCATGGTCAGCTCGTCCGCGGACGTCCACGACGCCGACAGCCGCTCCTGCGCGACGACGGTGCCGTCCGCGGCCTCGAGCTCGTCGAGCACGGCCTTGCGGCTGGAGTCGCTCACCTCGTCCACCTCGACGATGGCCACGTTCTTGCCCTCGAGCGAGCCCGCGACGAGCTGGTCGCCCGCGCTGTCGATGAACCGGCGCTGCTCCTCCGCCGACGTCCGTGCGTCGCCCAGCTCGTCACGCAGCGTGTTGCGCTCGGTGCGCAGGGCGTCGACCTGCTCGGTGAGCTGGTCGCCCAACGGGCCCTGGAGCGGGCCGGCGCCGAGGATGATGCCCACGGCGAGCGCCAGGAAGACGGAGATCAGCGAGACGAGGTGGTACCTGAAGTCGATCACGGTCGGCAGAGGTTCCTTCGATGGGGTCGGGTCGGGCGGGGCAGCGGCGGGCGCGGGGAGGGCGTCACCCGCCGAAGAGGCTACCCACCCACGAGACGAGGTCGTCGATCCGGGCGCCGACGAGGCCGAAGAACGTCTGGCCGGCGGAGGTGGACCACAGGGCGGCGACGACGGCGGCGACGCCGGCCAGGGAGAGCAGCGTGAGCTGGAGGTTCGAGATCCGGGTGCGGTACAGCCGGGACACGCCCTTGGCGTCCACCAGCTTGCCGCCCACCCGCAGGCGGGTGAGGAACGTGCTGGCCATGCCCGCGCGGCCCTTGTCGAGGAACTCCACCAGCGTGGCGTGCGTGCCGACGGCGACGATGAGCTCGGCGCCCTTGTCGTCCGCGAGCAGCATGGCGATGTCCTCGCTCGTGCCGGTCGCGGGGAAGACCACGGGCGCCACGCCGAGCGACTCGACCCGGTCGAGCCCCGGCGCGGTGCCGTCGCGGTAGGCGTGCACCACGATCTCCGCGCCGCAGGACAGCGCCCGGTCCGACACCGAGTCCATGTCCCCCACGATCATGTCCGGCTTCCAGCCGGCGTCGATGATCGCGTCGGCGCCGCCGTCGACCCCGACCAGCACGGGCCGGTTCTCCGCGATGTAGGACCGCAGCATCGCCAGGTCCTCGCGGTAGTGGTACCCGCGCACGACGATGAGCACGTGCCGGCCGTCGAACCGCGTGCGCACGTCCGGCACGCCGACGCCGTCGAGCAGCAGGTCCCGCTCGCGCCGCAGGTAGGTCATGGTGTTCTCGGCGAAGTGCTCGATCTCGTCTGAGAGCCCCTCGCGCGCGGCGGCCATGTCGGCCTCGACGGTCTCCGGCGTCTGCCGGACCCCGTCCGCCACCGTCGTGCCGTCGACGCGCACGGTGCCGCCGTCGATGACGACGGACGCGCCCTCGGGCAGCGCCATCACGGCCGGGCCCAGGTCGTCGACCAGCGTGATGCCGGCCTCGATCAGGATCCCCGGGCCCGCGTTCGGGTACCGGCCCGACGTCGAGCGCGCGGCGTTCAGCACCGCGGCCGGGCCGACCGCCACCAGGGCGTCGGCGGCCACGCGGTCGATGTCGAGGTGGTCGATGACCGCCACGTCGCCGGGCTTCAGCCGCTTGGTGAGGTCCTTCGTGCGCGTGCCGACCCGGGCGGGTCCGGTCACGTCGGGGCCGCCGTCGCCGGCGTCGGGGGCGCGCTCGGACTTGCGCAGGATCATTCTCATCGCCCCTATCGTCCCACGGTGGACGACTCGAGAAGCTCGACCGCGTGCTGACGGGCGGTCGCCGACTCCTCCTGACCCGACAGCATCCTTGCGAGCTCGCGGACGCGGTCGTCCTCGGTGACCTCGCGCACGCCCGTCACGGTGACGCCGCCTGCATCCCCGTCGGTGCCCCCGTCGGCGTCGGAGCCGCCGTCCGCGCTCGACTTCGTCACCACGAGGTGGGAGTCCGCGAAGGCCGCCACCTGCGCCAGGTGCGTCACGACCACCACCTGCGTGCTGCGTGCGAGGGTCGCCAGCCGGCGCCCCACCTCGACCGCGGCGCGGCCGCCCACGCCCGCGTCGACCTCGTCGAAGACGAACGTCGGCAGCGGGGCCGCGGCCCGCGCGCCGGTCGTGGCCTCGAGCCGGGCCGTGGCGAGCGCCACCTCGACGGCGAGCATCACGCGGGACAGCTCGCCCCCGGACGCGCCCTTGCCCAGGGGGCGGGCGGGCGCCCCGGGGTGCGGTTCGAGCAGGAACGTCACCTGGTCGGCGCCCCACGGCCCGGGCTCGTCGGCCTCGGCGACGTCGACCACGAGCCGCGCCCCCTTCATCGCGAGCCCCGCCAGCTCCGCCGTGACGGCGGCGCCGAGCTCCTCCCCCGCGGTCCGGCGCCCCGCGGTCAGCCGCTCGGCCGCGGCCGCCAGCTCGGCGTCCAGCTCCACCGTGCGCTCGCGCATGGCGGCCAGCCGCTCGCCGCCGTCGTCCAGGTCGAGCAGGCGCAGGCCCGCGTCGCTCGCCCAGCGCAGCACGTCGTCGACGGTCTCGCCGTAGCTGCGCGTCAGGGTGGTCAGCTCCGCGAGGCGGGCGTGCGCCGTCTCGAGCCCCGCCGGGTCGGCCTGCAGGTCGTCGACGTACGCCGAGAGGTCGGTCGCGACGTCCGCGAGCAGGTAGCCCGCCTCCGCAAGCCGGGTCGCGTGCGCGCCGAGCGCCGGGTCGTCGCCCGCGGCCGCATCGAGCGCGCGCCGCGCCCGCTCGACCGCCGCCACCGCGCTGCCCGCGGTCTCGACGTCGTCGCCCGCGACGGCGTCGTGCGCCTCCTGCGCGGCGACCCGCAGCTGCTCGGCGTTGCCGAGACGGCCCACGAGCGCCGACAGCTCGGCGTCCTCCCCGGGCCGCGGG
Source organism: Isoptericola sp. NPDC060185 (assembly GCF_042728595.1). NCBI lineage: Bacteria > Bacillati > Actinomycetota > Actinomycetes > Micrococcales > Promicromonosporaceae > Isoptericola > Isoptericola sp. NPDC060185. The sequence goes on from NZ_JBHWYY010000027.1 coordinate 45,218, forward strand.
TCCACGCGCTCGACCTCGGCGAGGCCCAGGCGCAGCAGCTCCGCCTCGCGGGCACGCTCGGCGCCGCGCGCGGTGAGCTCGGCGATCTCGGCCAGCAGCCCGGCGCGCTCGGTCCAGGCCGCGCGGTACGCGTCGAGCAGGTCCTGGTGCTCCGGTCCGGCGAACGAGTCCAGCGCCTCCCGCTGCTTGACCGCGGTACGCAGCCGCAGCTGGTCGGCCTGCCCGTGCACGGTGACCAGCTCGTCGGCGATCTCCGCGAGCACCGCCTGCGGCACGCCGCGGCCGCCCAGGTGCGCCCGCGAGCGCCCCGCGGCCGCCACGGTCCGCAGCACGACGACCGTGCCGTCGTCGTCGACCTCCCCGCCCGCCTCGTCGACGCGCGCCGCCACGGCGGGGTGGGTCGCGACCCGCAGCCGTCCCTCGACGACGGCACCGTCTGCGCCGGGACGCACCGCGGCCGCGTCGGCCTTGCCTCCCATGAGCAGGCCGAGGCCCGTGAGCACCATGGTCTTGCCGGCACCGGTCTCGCCCGTGATGACGGTCAGCCCGTCCGCCAGCGGCACCCGGGCGGCGCGGATCACGCCCAGGTTCTCGATCGCGATCTCCTCGAGCACCTACGCCTCCTTCTCGTGCTCGGCCCCGCCCTCGGTCGGGGCGTCCTGCTCCGGGCGGCCGGGCGCCCGGTGGTCCGGTCGGTTCGCGGCCAGCTCCCGCCAGCCGACCACCGGCAGGGAGAACTTCGACACCAGCCGGTCGGTGAACGGCGACGGCGACAGCCGCGCGAACCGCAGGGGCAGTGCCCCACGGCGCACCTCGACCCACGACCCGACCGGCAGGTCGATGCGCCGCCGGCCGTCGCAGGTCAGCACCGCGGGCACCGGGCTGCGCTCGAGCACCTTCACCGTGTACGTGGACCGCGGGCCGATGACGAGCGGGCGCGCGAACAGCGCGTGCGCGGACAGCGGCACCAGCAGCACGCCGTCCACCTCGGGCCACATCACGGGCCCGCCCGCCGAGAACGCGTGCGCCGTCGAGCCGGTCGCGGTGGACATGACCACGCCGTCGCACCCGAACGACGACAGCGGCCGGCCGTCGACGGCGATGCCGACCTCGACCATGCGCTCGCGCCGCGCCTTCTCCACGGTGGCCTCGTTGAGCGCCCACCCCGTGCGGGGCGTCTCCTCGCCCGGCAGGTGGACGGTGACGTCGACCACGGCGCGTTCCTCGACCTCGTAGTCGCGCGCGGCGAGGCGCCGGACGGCGTGCCGCAGGTCGTCGCGCTCGCTCTCGGCGAGGAAGCCCACGTGGCCCAGGTTGACCCCGAGCAGGGGGACCCCCGTGCCGTGCGTCAGCTCGGCGGCGCGCAGGATCGTCCCGTCGCCGCCCAGGACCATCACGGCCTCGGAGTCGGTGACGCCCTCGCGCGCGCGGGCGGCGGCCATGTGGTCGCCGAAGGACTCGGCGAGGTCGTCGTCGTGCAGCGCGACCTCGAAACCCGCCTGGGTCAGCTCGCGCACGGCCTCGGAGAGCGCCGCCACGGCCTCGGGGCGGCCCCCGTGGGTGACGATGAGGACTCGGCGGCTCACTGTGCTCCTCCGATCGGCAGGACGGGTGGGACGGACGGCGGCGCGTCGGGGGCGCCGGGCTGCCAGGCGACGGCGGCCTCCACGGCCGCGGCCAGCGCCGCGGGGTCGGGGCCGCCGGACCGAGCGCCGTGGGGACGTGGACCGGCACGGTCGGGCCCCGCGCTCGGCCGCAGCCAGCAGAAGTACTCGCGGTTGCCGCTCGGGCCGGGCAGCGGGCTGGGCACGACGGCGCGCGCCTCCAGGCCGTGCTCGGCCGCGGACCGCACGACGGCGCCCACCGCCTCGGCGTGCAGGCGGCCGTCGCGGACGACTCCCCCGCTGCCCAGTCGCTCTCGTCCGACCTCGAACTGCGGCTTGACCAGCAGCAGCACCTGCGAGGTCGGGTCGAGCACCGCGGCGAGCGGGCCCAGCACCAGCGTGAGCGAGATGAAGGAGAGATCGCCGACGACCACGTCCGGCGAGCGCTCGAGGTCGTCCGGCGTGAGGTCCCGCAGGTTGAACCCCTCGACCACGGTGACCCGCGGGTCCGCGCGCAGGGCGGGCACGAGCTGGTCGTGCCCGACGTCGAGCGCGACGACGTGCCGCGCGCCGCGGCGCAGGAGCACGTCGGTGAAGCCTCCGGTCGATGCCCCGACGTCGAGGCACCAGCCGCCGTCGACGGCGTCGAGCAGGTCGTGTCCGGCAGGGTCCGCGGCGAGCGCGTCCAGGGCCCCCGCCAGCTTGCCGCCGGCGCGGGAGGCATAACCCGGGTCGGCCGGGTCCGGGTCCACGGTGACGGGCGCGCCGGCGGGCACGGGCGTCGAGGCCTTGGCGACCGTGCGCCCCTCGAGCCGCACACGCCCCGCGCCGATCAGCTCGACGGCCTGCCGGCGCGAGCGTGCCAGGCCGCGCCGGACGAGCTCCGTGTCCGCACGGGGCTCGGGCATCACCGCGCCGGTCCCGGGCGAGGGGCGCCGCGGTCCCGCTCCCCTGGCTCCGGCTCGCCGTCCAGGCGCGCGCGCAGGACGTCGTGCACCTGCGCGAACCGCTCCACGTGCTCGCTCACCGGGACCTCGTCCAGACCGTCGAGGCCCGCCAACGGGCCGGCGGCTCCCGCCGCCGTCGGGGCGGGGTCGATCGGTTCGGCGTCAGCAGGTCGAGCGTCAGCAGGTCGAGCGTCAGCAGGTCGAGCGTCAGCAGGTCGAGCGTCAGCAGGTCGAGCGTCAGCGGCGCGGACGTCGGCGGGTCGAGCGTCGACCGCGTGGACGTCGCCCGGGCGCGCTCCGTCGGTCGGCGGCTGCTCGGCGTCGCGAGGCGGTTCGGGGACGACGCCTCCAGGCGTCACCGGATCCTGCGTCATCGTCCCTCCTGCCGCTCGCGGGTCGTGGTCTCGTCGCCGGCACCGTGGCCGGGTGCGCGGACCACCGGCCCGTCAGCGGCTGATCGTGGGGGACGACGCCGCAGGCCGAGGTCCGGGTCCACGCTACCCGCTGGCGCCCACGTCCCTGTGCCACGACCCACAGGCCCGACCTGGTCCGTCGCCGGGACCCCGCCCGCCGCACGGGAACAGAGTAGGACGCACGGTGTCAGCCGACCGAGATCAGGCGCAAGCCGTCAGAAGACCGGCGACCGACGTCATTGAACAGTGACAAGCTCGTGGTGACGAGCTCGTGGTGACGAGCTCGTGGTGACGAGCTCGTGGTGACGAGCTCGTGGTGACGAGCTCCTGGTGACGAGCTCCTGGCGTCAGGCCTGCAGCTCCGGCACGGTGGCGGGATCCACGACGTCTCCGCGGTCCACGGCCTCCCACGCGGCGACGCAGGCGGCGCGGATCACGTCGATGCCGCGAGGCCCCTCGCCGTCGAGCTCGAGCCGGCCGTCGGTGACCCGTGCGGCACGGTCGCCGCACGTCCACCAGCCCTCCGCGGCACGCTGCGGCGCCGGGTGCGGCTCCAGCAGCGCGCGCAGGTCGCCGCCCAGGAAGTCCGGGCGCAGGCCCGCGTCCGCCAGGACCGCGTCGCGCGCTGTCGACACCCCGGTCAGCACGTGCAGGCCCGGGTATCCGCCGGAGCGCGCCCCCGCGAGGTCGGTGTCGAGCCGGTCGCCGATCACCAGCGGCCGCTCGGCCCCCGCGCGTTCGACGGCGAGGCGGTACATCGTCGGGGAGGGCTTCCCCGCGCTGTCGGGCCGCACGCCCGTGGCCGCGACGACGGCGCCCACGAGGGCGCCGTTCCCCGGCGCGAACCCCCGCGCGGTCGGCAACGAGAGGTCGAGGTTGCTGGCCACGTGCCACGCACCGCCCGCGACCGCGTACGCCGCCTCGGCCAGGTCTTCCCAGGCCAGCCCGGGCGCGTAGCCCTGCGCGACGGCGTCGGGCACGTCGTCGGCGGAGTCGACGACGATCAGCCCCGACCGCTCGACGGCGGTCCGCAGCCCCGCGCCGCCGACGACGAGCACGCGGGCGCCCGGCGCGAGGCGCGTGCGCAGCAGCGCCGCGCACGCCTGCGCCGCGGTCATGACCTCGTCCGCAGCCGTGGGGATGTCCAGCCCCGTGAGCTGGCCGGCGACCTCCTCGGGCTCCCGTGACGCGTTGTTCGTCACGAACACGAGCCGCAGGCCCTCGCCGCGCGCGGCGGTCAAGCTCTCCGCCGCGTGCGGGATGGGCAGGTGTCCCCGGTAGGCCACTCCGTCGAGGTCGACGAGCGCCAGGTCGTGCGCCGAGGCCAAGGGGACGTCGCTGCTCGCGAGCGTCGCCGTCATCCCTTCTCCGCGGACGTCTCGTCGGCCGGCACGGGAGGCGCTGCCTCCGTACCGTCGGCGACCTCCTCGACCGCGTCCTCCGCCACGTCGTCGGCCCGGTCCTCGGCGAGGACATCGACGATCTCGGGCGCCTCGTCGTCCTCGTCCGTCACCGGCTCGGCCGCGGCGCGACCTGCGGCGTCGAGCGCAGCCACGTCGGCCGCATCGGCTGCCTCCTCCGAGTCCGCGCCGCCGTCGACGGTCGCCGTACGGTCGTCGGGAGCCTCGGCCCCCGACCCGACGCCCTCATGGTCCTGCCCGTCGGCACCCTCCTCGAGGGCGACCTCCGTCTCGGGCTCGGCGTCGGGCTCGGAGGATGTGCCCTCGTTGTCAGCGTCCGCGTCCTCGTCGTCCGCGTCCTCGTCGTCCGCGTCCTCGTCGTCCGCGTCCTCGTCGTCCGCGTCCTCGTCGTCCGAGTCCTCGTCGTCCGAGTCCTCGTCGTCGTCCGCGTCCTCGTCGTACGTGTCGTAGACGACGACGTCGTCGATCTCCTCCACCGCGCCGGAGACGCGCTCCAACGCCGCGGGGTCGACGCCGGCGAGCAGCGTGGCGGCCTCGTCCGCACGTCCAGCAGCCTCGAGCGCGGCCGCGCGGGCCTGCAGCACCCGGAGGCCCAGGTCGCCCTTCCGCTCGGCGGCGGGGATCCGGTCGAGGACGGCCAGCGAGGCGTCGTGCTCGCCCAGGTCGCTCCGGGCACCGCTCGCCACGATCGCGAGCTCGGTCCGCCCCTCGGCGTCGAGCGTGCGCGCCTCCTCGCTGGTGGCGAGGGCGATGGCACGCTCGGGTCGCCCGAGCCCGCGCTCCGCGTCCGCCATGAGCGGCAGGTGCTCCGAGGACCCGTTCAGCCGTCGCACGGTCCGCAGCTCGCGCAGCGCCTCGGCGAAGCGACCCGTGCGGTACGCGGCGATGCCGGCGGCCTCCCGCACGACGTCCACGCGTCCGCCGCGGCGGACGGCTGCCTGAGCGTGCTCGTAGGCCCGCTCGGGGTCGACGTCGAGCAGGCGCCCGGCCATGACCAGGTGCAGCCCGACCCGTTCGGCGTTCTCCTTGGTCAGCCCTCGGAGCCGGCCGCGCACGTCCTTCCCGAGCTGGCCCATCGTCGCGTCCTCGGCGATCTCCGGCTCGACGACGCGGGGGCGGCGCTCCGCCGCCGCGGCCGGGCGGTGGCCCTGCCGAGGCCCTCCCGAGCCACCCGGCCCCGCGGGACGCCGTCCCTGCCCTCCGCCGTGGCGCTCTCCGGCCGCAGGTCCGCGCGAGCCGTCGCCCCGGTACCCCTGGCGGGTCCCGTCACGAGGGTCATGGCCGTCTCGGCGATCCCGGGCGCGGTCACGCTGGTCCGAACCGCCGCGGTAGCCGCCGGACTGCTCCCGTCCCTGACGAGGTCCGCCCGAGCGCCCGTCCCGCCTGTCCTGCCCGCGGTATTCGCGGTCGTCACGGTCGCGCGACTGGCGCTCGCCGCTCTGGGGGCCCGTGCCCCGCCCGCGGTACTCACGCTCCTCACGACCGCGTCCCGGACGCCCACCGTCAGGACGTCCCTCACCTCGGTCGTCCCGGGACCACGAGTCGCGGCGCTCGCCAGAGCCACCCTGCGGGCGCCCGTACGAGGGCCGAGCACGTCGGTCGTCGCGCGACCACGACTCACGACGGTCCCCAGAGCCACCCTGCGGACGACCACCCGACAACCGCTCGCGCCGATCCCTGCGGTCCCCCGCCTGTCCGTCACCGCGCGCCGGACGGTCGCTGCGGCTCGCGTCCCCGGACCGACCCGATCCACCGCTCCGCGATCCGGCGCGCTCGCCGCCGCGCCGGCGGTCGTCAGAACTACCGGAACCGGACCAACGGTCGCGCCCCTCACTCCCGCTCCGCACGCCGCGCTCGGACGAGGGACGTCCCTGGCCCCGAGGCCGGTCGCCACCGCGGCCGCCCTCGGGCGAGCGTGCACTCCTGCCACCGTCACGCCCAGCCCCGCGAGGGCTGGCACCACGGGGGGACGACGAGCGACCGCCAGCACCGCCCTTGTTCTCGTCCCGCGGTGAATCGTTCACGCTACTCCTTCCAGACGCCGACACAAGCCGTATTCTCCCACGCCACGTTCCCTTGAGGGCGGCCAAGAGCTTCCGCCGACCTGTGACAGGCGGCACCACCGCACCCTTGCAGGCACGGGCCGATCGGCCGCACACCTCCCGACAAACACCTTCTCGACCGCCCGTGCGGCAAGGACCCGCACGTGCACTCAGACGAGCCGCTGTCACGGTGTAGCGAACGAGCCGCGAACGCCACCATCGGGCGGGCTCAGACAGGCCCCTGCACGCCGCCTCGCCACGGCCCGAGTTCGGCCGATACGGCCGGAGGCCGCTGACGACGCCAGGGCCGGCCCTTCAGTGGCGCCTGCGACCCTGCACATTCCGCAGCCCAGTGGTGGTCCTGAGTGCCGCGGACCTCTCAGTCCCAGCGCCGGCGCCCGTGCTCACAGCACGGCGCCGTCACCTGGTTCGTTCGAGCGCCGCTTCCGAACACGTGCGTACCGGAGGGTGGTGTGCGGGTCGTGGCGACCGAGCGGGTCGTTGTGCACGTCATGGCCGCGCGGGCCGTGCGTCACTGCCTGGTCGGTGGTGGGCGGGTGGGGCCTGGGTGATCTCGGGGGGCGGGGTGGGTTGGTGGTGGTGTGGGGGTATGCGAAAGGCCCACCCCGGTGCGGGGGTGGGCCTTTCGTGAATGGGTGTCCGGCGGCGTCCTACTCTCCCACCCCCTCTCGAGGGCAGTACCATCGGCGCTGAAGGGCTAAGCTTCCGGGTTCGGAATGGGACCGGGCGTTTCCCCAACGCTATGACCGCCGTAACAGTATCGAGTTTTCAGGGTGCACCCACACACGCCCGCCAGGGGGTGTGTGGGTGGTGCCCGTTTCTCGGGAACCGCATAGTGGACGCGAAGCAGTATTGCCAAACAGTGTTTGGGTGTGTGTGAAGTTGTTGGCTTATTAGTACCGGTCAGCTCCGACAGTCTTTCGTCCTGTCTTCCACATCCGGCCTATCTA